>CAMJDT010000023.1 GCA_946404495.1 uncultured Bacteroidales bacterium | reverse complement strand
ATTCGTTGATTATCAATAAGTTACGTTAGAAACCGTCAAACCGTCAAACCGTCATGCTACATTTTCAAAATAACCAATAAGAGGAGCCCGTTAAGGCTCCTCTTATTGGTTTAGATCGGATCAGGATTACTTCATCTCGTGGCCGACGGCGTCGAAGAGATGACCGTCGCGGAGGATGTAGAGCTGACCGTTAAGAAGGATCTTCTGAACTGCGTCACCGCTAACGCCTTCGGTGCTGTCAAGACCGGTCGGCATCTGGTTCGGCTGAGCTACGAGCAGGAGTCCGTAGCCGGTCGTCGTGCCGCGCGTGAGGTCGAGTTCGTAGTCACCCAGCGAGAGGTTCCAAACGATAGCACCATTGTAGGTCACGTAGAGCGTAGCGCCTTCTACCTGCTGAGCAGAGATCGAATAGGTTCCGGCTGCGGGAGCATAGAGATCGAGGTCATAGATAGCCTGGTTGTTAGCAAGCGGAGCATCAACGATACAGAGTTTATGTCCGTATGCCTTACCAAATATCTGCGGTACGCTCGGCGTATTGGTCATCGTCATCTTCAAGAGGTCACGACCAATCTCATACGTTGAGAGGGCATCCTCACGAGCAGAGATATAGAAACGATCTTTATACTTGTTATTACCAAAGCGAATCAATATATCCTCGTAGTTCATTGCATTTGCACGTTTTGGTGCGTAATAAACATCTCCGGAAGCAGCAACCATCGTCATTGAACTATCGCTTCTTGCTTGATAGAAGAACGGAGTACCTACTACGAAGTTGCAAGAATTAGGACTAAACGGCTCAAAGGTATAAGTAGCAGGATTCAAAACCTGAACTCTTGCACCAACTTGTCCATGTTCCAGAGTCGGGTTAGCAACACCGTTCCAACCGCCATTTGTACCATCAATACCGGTAGATACTGCATATTCATGCAACGACAACTTCAGATCATTGCCTGTCGGCAGTATTGTACCAGCCATCTTGAAGCGGAAGGTCTTCGTATTGCCATCCACCGTCATGAGGTAGAATACACCAGGCATAAGAGTTGTGCGGATCTTCTTCCAACCGTAGAGACCTTGTGCACGAATCTCTCCATGGTAATCCATAATAGCGTAGTTCACTTCGTTCGTCAGTTTTTCGCCTGTTTCAGCGTCATAAACGCCGTTGATAACGTCAACCGGGAACGGAACAGCTATGGCGTGCCAGTGAGCCGAATTAGCATTGTCGCCCAGCGTGATATCGAAGTAAGCCTCTACATTTTGAGCTAGTGTCACATTTGCTACACCGCCCAATTGGCCGGATTTACCGCCACCCATCGTTGCGGCAACCGAGAAGACCTCGTTAACCGTCGTCGGAGCAGTAACTTCAATCTTACTCTCTTCGTCCACCTTAAGGCTCGTTGCCGATGTTGTTTCTTCAACTACGATTGTTGCACCATTCTGAGCGGTAATGCTCGGTGCGGTGGTCGGTTCGTCAATGGTCAACGTAATATTACCGCTTGCCACGATTGGCGCACCTTCTACATAACCGAGGTCGGATACATTCGTAGTCTGTGTTACCACTACAGCCTTACCGAAGAGTTGGATAGCCTTCATATTGCTCGTAGAACCATAGGTCTTAAAGCGAGTGTCTGAACTATTATACTGAATCCAATAGGTCGAAGTTGCAATCTTTACATTGTTGTTTTCAAAGTTAATCGTCCAAACAGTTGCATTCGCCTGTGTATCCCACTTAATATCACTACCCGTCAGCGTCAGATAGTACGTACCGTCCTTTGTGATCATCCAACCGCCCTCAACTTGCTCAAGGGTCAGAACGACTACCGTTCCGGGATAAGTTGCGATACCATCGCTCAGGCTTACATTCTCCGTAACAGAAGTCATGTACTTGTTCGTACCGGTTATGTCACCTGCCATAGCGAAGTAGCTTGTTTCGTTCTTCACATAGCTGCAACCGAGTGCTACCTGCATACCGTCAGCAAGTGCGCTTTCGCTGGTTATCATCGACATCTTATCCGTTGGGATAGTGATAGTGGACTTCTTCCATTGAGCTACGAGCGTAACATTCACTGCCGGCATCGTGAACGAAGCACCTGCCTCATACAACTTGCCATTGTACTTCCAGCCTTGGAATTCGTATGTAACTTCGTCTACGACCTTTACAAGATTGCCCTGAGCAGCTACGCTGAAGCTTTCACCTTCATATTTGTCCGTTTCGGTCGGTGTAGTTCCCGTAGCTCCATCAGTAGTATTGTAGGTTACAGTATACTTAGAAGCCTCATTCCACTGAGCTGTCAGCGTAATGTCTTCCTCTACCTCACCAATATTTTGATTTGCTTGGTAAATAGTAGTTGTCTCATTCAGTTTCCAACCTGCGAATACGCTATATGTCTTTGTCGGAACATTCTCACAGATAGTAAACTCGCTACCCTTATTGATGATAGCCTTGGTGCAGCCACCTTCACCACCGTTAGTTTTGAACGTGATCGTCACTTTCTCTACCGGCGAAGAGGTGTAATAGGTAGTACCCGTATTCTTTTTGTAGAGTTGGATTGCCTTCTGCGAAGTATAAGTGCTAGACTTGAAGTAACGGAACCATTGGTTATTGCTATTCGGGTTGCAACGCATATATGCGCCATTACCTACAATATCTGCATCTCCACCAGAGATAGTAATTGTATTGACATATTCAGTAGAAGTGCTACTATTCATACCGTTAGAATCACTACCTTTACCACCTACATAATATCCGCTCTTCGACTTAATACTATAACCGTCGGTTACAGCCGCAATAGTGAATACATAGTTATCAGCATTCTCAAGAGTTAGAACGCCATCGCTAATAGTAACGGCTTTGTTGTTTCCTGCTGCGTCTAATGTACTCAACGAGCCATCCATAGCAACATTCTGATTCTCGCAAACAATCAGGTAGTCACCTTCTGCAACAGCAGTTGCCTTCTCGTACTTGCCATAGTTGGCACCGCTGTCGTCGAGACGGCTGTAGATACCATACAGCGTCTTCGTGTTCTCTTGTGCTGCCGGAGTATAGCTTGTAATAGTTGTCGGCTCGGTCTCCACTTCATCAGCATATTCGATCTCAGACCAGCCTTCCCAGGTGAAGCCGGGAACAGTCGGGTGAGAAACACCTGCCAAACTAAACTCAGCCGTTTGCGAAGCGTTAGCCGTGGCAACCTCAATGCCATTAACCTTGAACGAGATAGCGCAAGTTGCTACTGGATTCCAAGTAGCCTTGATGGTAACAGCCTCAGCCGGCATGGTAAAGTGACCTTCCGTAATCTCTACTGCACCATCATTGACTACCCATCCTGCAAATGCGCTATTAGCCTTGCTGTAAGGATTCTCAGGCAACTCAACCGTTGCACCGGCCAACTGGTCAGCGATAACAGGATCTGTACCCGTACCACCGTCAGGGTCAAACGTTATATCATAACGTGTGCGCTCTGCGATGACAGAAACATGGAATACATCTGAATTAGCCTTGTAAATTCCATTTGCTGCCAAGTTAGCAGTAATCTCAACATTTTCAGCCGCAGCAACAGCGTGTAACTTACCATTAACAATGCTAACTTTGGTCTCATCGCTGGAAACAAGAGTTACTGCACCTTCACCCTCTTTGGTAATCGTCAAGTCTTCTACACCAAGATCTTCGGAGATATTTATCTCCAGAGCCTCTGCTACATCAGCCACCTCAAAGTTCGGAGTACGTGCCAAAGATACCAGACGCGAACCGGTGTCAAACTCTTTCGTGTTACTATAGGTCTTAACTTTACCTTTTACTACAACCTCATCGCCTACTTGCAATTGATTATTGGTTGTAAAGCTTACCTTGCCAAGATATGTACCCCTATAAACTTCCAGTTCATTATTCGTCTGTCCGTCATCAGAAATCCAATACGTATTTACGTAACTTCCATCCAAACGACTTACAATACCGGCAACTACGATACTATCCGAAGAAGCAGTACTTGTATTGTGGTGTTGACCGATAATATCCAATGCTTCAGCCACAGTGTGCGGTGCATCGTCATTGTTATAGATTGCTTTGACCGTAATCTGGTACTCGACACCTTCATCGATTGTGTTATCTCCATAAGTGAAGGCTACGTTAACGGTATATACACCTGCTACACTCATGTTCTGACCAGTACAAGCAGTTGCTACTTCCTCTATCTGGCTGTTGTCAGAAAGAGTAGCAATAACAGTCGGCTTAACCAACTCGTCACCTACATAGTACTCGGTCTTGTAACCATCCTTCAAGGCGATGCTCACCAACGTTGCGCTGCTTACGGTAATCGCAAAATCTTTCGTCGCCAACTCAGCTTGATCTTTTGTTGCCGTTACCGTAATCTGCGTATCCGTACTTTCCAAAGCCGTTTGATCTGTCTTGTCTGCGGAGAAGCTAACGTCGCTGACTGCCGCTTTGTAACCGGTATTATACACATCATTAACGCTCAAACCGCTCAAGTAACTATCCAGCCACTTCTCTCCGGCAGCAAAATTAGTCTTGCCTAAGTTGCCTGCAATCTCATATGAATCGTGAGCACCTGCGGTACGGGCAACGATAGTGTTGCCGGCACCAAACTCGTGCGTTGTACTCTGGAACAATGTATAGTTACCGGTAACCGTTACCTGGTCGCCTACTGCAAGAACATCTGCTCCTGTTCCGGCACCGCGGTACATCTGCAAATCGTTGGTCGTCTGACCGTTGTCAGAGATGTAATAGGTGAGATAACCTTTTTGTGCATCCCATGCCGTAGCGATACGACTTACAAGACCCGTAACTTTAACATTGTTAAGGCTCGTCAACGAGTTAGTCTCCAGATATGTGTACAAGTCACTAACCGAAGCAAAGGTCATACCGAAGTAATAAGTAGCCTCAGCCACCTCTGAATCCTCATGACCAGCCTGAACAGCAATCGCCTTGAAGTAGTATGTGCCGTATGCATTCAGCGTGATAGCACCTTCGTAAAGTGTGCCATTTGTGCTTGACGGAGTAGTTCCATCCGTGGTGTAGTAAATGCTTGCACCCGTAGCAGCCGAAATCGTAATGTCGGTACTCTCATAGAATACACCTTCTGCTACAGGGAACGTCGGAGCATCCAGAACCGGCAGAGCAGCCGAACCACTAATTACATAGTCAGAATAAGAAGTGTTTTGTTCCACCTTATAGAAATACGCAGGGTTACCCGTCGATTTATCAGATGCATACCAACGCAATCCATAAGTGTCTTGCTCGGAATTATATCTTAATCTTGTCGCTGTTTCTTCTGAGGATCCACGAATAGCGCCATCAGCCTGCAAAGCTATCGTAGTAGAAGTGGTAGACATTTCGAAACCGCCAGAGCGATTTTTCAAGTATGCACTTCCGTCATATGCTGTTAAAGCAGATGTTGTCCCTGAAAGCGTAAAATAGATTGTGGTAGAAGCATCCATTGTTCCCCAACTTAAGTTACTTCCAGTTCCACTATAAGTGCTAAAATATTTGATGCCGGCCGTTTTATGGTTAGCACCAATCACGTATTTTGCACCCTGTTCTGGTGCAGAAGTCAGCG
Source organism: uncultured Bacteroidales bacterium (assembly GCA_946404495.1). Classification (GTDB taxonomy): domain Bacteria; phylum Bacteroidota; class Bacteroidia; order Bacteroidales; family Paludibacteraceae; genus Colicola. The sequence continues at coordinate 34,093 of CAMJDT010000023.1, read as the reverse complement.
GTGTACTTGAAATGGTAACATCTCCACTACCTGCCGTTGCATAAACTGCATACAATGTTACAGCAGCATTGCTTGTGATGGTAAAGTCCGCACCCTTAGCAAAGTAAGTCTCTTCGTCGCTCTCATCACCATCTTCAAAGTCAGACTTGGTGGTCCAACCAACGAACGTCTTGCCGCTGATGTTATTAGTAACTTCGGTCGGCAGAGCAAATGCTGTTTGGATCTTCTTCGATACTTGGTTATCTGTATTGCCGTTCTCGCTATATGTAACGATTACAGACGGATAATCATTCGTCGTGAAGTTGCCTTCCAACAGTGGGTTGCTCTCATCGCAATAAGAAGTACCGTCACCTACAGCCATTACGGTGTAGTCATATTGGGTATTAGCGTCAAGACCTGTTTTCTCAAACGAAACTTCAGGAGCGGCAATAATCTCATCCGTAAGAACAGCACTTGCATCAGAATGTTTAACAATGTTCAGCACATAGCCATCAGCATTATCAACTGCATTCCATGCAATCGTTGCGCTCTGATAAGTCTTAGTGACCTCATCCAACGTCGGAGCATCCAAATTCGTACAAGCTTGTGCTTGGAAAGTTGCCGTAATCGTACCAGCCGCACCGATAGTAGCTACTGCGCCATTAGCTTTTTCTGCATCTTCACCAAAATCAATTTCATCTGTGGAAACTGTCCAGTTGACAAACTCGTAACCCGGATTTGCAGTTGCCACCAAGGTTACCTCGTCTGCATATTCAGCATAAACCGGACCTGCACCACCGTTGATAGTAGCCGAACCCATTGTATTGTCGTTAACAGCAAGAACTACGGCGTAAGTCGGTGTAACAGCCATCGACAAGTTAACAACTACGTTGGAAGCGAGACCGCCACCGCTGATGGTAACAGTTCCGTCCACCGGAGTAGTTGCAGCAGTCGGAGTAGCCGGAGTAACCGTCACTTCCACACCGCCTTGTGCCATAGCGTCAGCAGCCGTGATAGATTCCGGGCTAACATTAAATCCAGCAGAAGCAGCAAGTGTCAAACCGCTTGTCAAGTTTGCACCCGTCAGCGTAAACGTCTTGCCATCTACAGCAATATTCTGCTTTGCATCAAAGCTCAACGAACTCGGATCAACCGTCACTTCCGGAGCAACAATTCCGTAGTTGATTACTATCTGTGTAAATCCGCAAGTTCCGCCTATAGTAGCAGAAACAGCACCTGCACCGGAAGCAGTCACCGTTACAACCATCTTTTCTGCGTCTGTTCCTGTTGTCGGAACTGATGCTGTAGCATTTGTCCAAGTGCTACCCTGAAGGGCAGTAGCATAGGCAACCGTGGTTGCAGTAAATACTATCGACTTGATCTTATATCCTTCTACCGGTGTGAAAGTCAAAGTAGAATTCTTATAGAAACGAGTAGAACTATTAGATGGCGGACAATAGTTGTTCGTAGCGGTAGAGGCAGTTGCTTTCGCTGCGGTTACGGTTACATAAGTACCTTCCCACTCTAATTTACTATCCGTTTTCGTATCCGTCTCATCTGTTGACAAGTCAAGTGTCTTGCTGGTATTACTATCAGCTGCTTTGGCTACCGTTAATTCATATGTAACCGTCTTCGCTGCATAGTCATCATTACCTGCAAAGATAGCCTTGATAGTTGTTGTACCCACCTTAACCGGAGTAACTTCGCCACTGGCATTTACAGTTGCAGTAGCTTCTGTCGTACTTTGATACGTTACACTCAAATTATGAGTATTCGTGAGCGTCGGGAAAGAATTCTCGCCGCCGAGCGTAGCCTCATAAGAAGAAGCACTCCATGCAAATTCATCATCCGACAAAGCGGCAGCAACGGTAAAGGTCGCAGACGATACCTCACTGTCATTCAAACCGTTTTTAATAGCAATCGCCTTAATAGTTGTGTTTGCTGTAATCTCAATAGGATCTGTATATTCATCAGAACTGCTTGTCGGGTCAGCAGGATCAGCACCCATCGTATAATATATAGTTGCGCCTTCTGTCTCGGTCGTAATAGTAACTTCCGTTCCACTTGCTACTGCACCTCCATTAGGCTCAAATACTGGCGCAGAACAATCGGTCGGATCTCCTGAGCCACCAGTGGTATAGGTAATTGTATAACTACCAATATACAATGAGTTTGTACTATTGGATGTACCATGATTGGTGACAGTTATTACAATGTTTTCATCCTCGTCAACGGTATAATCTGTAGTCATAACAGATGTAAAATCCACATCAACCGCTGAAGTTGACCAGCTACCGTACCAATCACTAGAGTTGAAGGCGGCGTCCGGGACAGAATGAAGAGTTGTTTCTCCAGCTACTAATGTCATTGACCCTTTACCTTTACTGGAATTTGATTTCATACTCATCTTAAAACCAGTAATGGTACATCCTTCATAGCCCGAAATGGTCAATACGGCATTTTTACCATATGTTAATTGCAGCATACCACCATTTAAACCGGCATTTCCGGTGAGGGCAGCAGATGAGCCGTCAGGAATATCACCTGTTTCTGTCACTTCTGAAGCAGTAGAAACAGTGTAAGTGGCAGTCTCTGCCCACACTTGCCCGATGCTGAGGAGGGTCAACAGCATACAGGCGAAAAATAGTTTTAGTTTTCTCATAATGTTACTATGTTTTTTGTTAATAATTTGCAATTTCAATTATTCTCTCTTTTACAATAGTTTTCTCAATTCTTCTGCAGAAGGTAATGCTTTATAGGTGTCCGGCAGTTCGCTTACGCTGCGATAAGTTGCTACTCCCATCGGTTTGGAAATATCACGTAGTGCGAACTCTACCTCTGCGTTATCTTTATTGCGGCATAGTATGATGCCTACGCTCGGATTCTCTTCCGGTAAACGCACTAATTCATCCAAAGCAGATAAGTAATAGTTCATTTTACCCGCATATTCCGGCTGGAATTCTCCATTCTTCAGTTCAATCGCCACAAGGCATCGCATCCTTCTATGGTAAAATAGCAAATCTATAAACCGTTCTTTATCGTTTACGATCAGCCGATATTGATTGCCCATAAAGGCAAAATCGTTGCCAATAGACATCATAAACTTTCGCACATTGCTTACTATCTGCTGCTCTACATCGTGCTCATCTACAAAATCTGGATCTTCGATATGTAGGAAATCAAGCACATTGTCCTCCTTGAAAGTTTGCATTGCTATAGCGCGTTGCTTGTCATCAGGTAGAGTGAGCGTAAAGTTATTAGGCATAGAGCCTGCCGTGTGGTATAGATCATCTCGTAGCGCTTGCTCTAAACGACGATATCCCCAAAACTCCTGTGCGCATTTCCGTATATAGAACCACCGCTCGTCGATGTCATCAACACGACGAATGATTTCACAGTGAAGCGAGAATCCCAAGCCTGAAAAAAGACGAATATCTTCTTCTCCTAATTTGGTCAACAGTGTTGACCGAAATGTAAATAGCTGAATTTCTGCGCTTTGAGGCATAATGTTAATTTTGTTCGGCACTGCCGAACGAATTTCAAACACCGGAGCCCACTCCTCGTAAAATTTACGCATACGGCGAATGTTTTCTTCCGAGAATCCCTTCAGCCCGGGCAGTTCTTGTTGCAGCTGATCAGAGATAGTTTGAATAGCGTTCGTGCCCCATTGCGCATTACGGCTTTGCTCTGAGATATATTTACCGATGGAATAGTACAAGCCTAACACCTCGCCGTTCATTTGACGAGCTGCACGGTAGCGACATACAACAATAGCTTGCTTAATCGCCTTTACCGCTTGCGCATAATCTGCTTTTACTATCTGTTCCATCTATCCTTATTCGGTTATTATGTAACTATGTTTTTTGTTAATAATTTGCACGTATTCGTTTGCCATTTAATCAGAGCCATGACGTCATTTCACGTTTAAAGTCCTCATGAGATGTACCAAGCCCCTTGCGTGCCTCAGCAGTCGAGGCTGACAACATCGATTGCATCTCTTCGTTAGAATATTCTAATTCCATCGCGCGCTACTTGTTTTCTAAAAAATGGTGATAATGTCTTATGGTTTCTAATCATATCAACGTGACAGCCAAGTACTTCTTCCAAATAATCGTTCGCGGCGCACGCGTTATAATAAATAGGCGGCAGGTCAACGAGCACATCTACATCGCTATCCTCGCGCTGCTGGCCGCGGGCTACGGAGCCGAACAGCATCATCGAAGTCATGCCGTATCGATCCCGCAACATAGGCGCATGCTGCTTAAGGATGTCAATATATTCCTGTGTCGTTTTCATTCTTCTTTCACTTACCGGTTAGATATTTCAACAAAAAAGCACACCTCGCGAAAGCGAAGATGCGCATTTTGGTTGCAATATGTCAGCGTTTTGACTCATAAGCTGTAGAGTGTCTAAACCGTTTTCTGTCTTATGATAGTTTTGTATCAAATTCGGGTGCAAAATTACTACTTTTTTTTCATATATGCAAATATTTTGTGAAAAAAATTTAAATTGAATTTATGAGTTTACAATGCCACGATGCACTAATCATCGCGAAGCGCTTGCGGAGGTTCACGACGAACATCCCACATATCTGCGACCAATATGTAATCGTCCGCAACACGATAGACTAACTTTGTCAATCCATTGATCATCGTATAACGATACTCGACCTCATCCGTTGACAAATTCATCTCTCTTGCACCTCCGTTGGGGTTCTCCGTTATAAACCGCTTTGTAGCGTGATATGCTTCTCGAAATTCGAGTAACTTTTTCTTCCCGAAATAAAGCAAGATGTACCTTGCAATTTGGTCGCGACTTTGCTTTGCTCGTTCTGAAACAACAATTTTCATAGTGCTACGCCTAATTCTTGGGAAATAAACGCATCAAACATTCGATCATCCTCCTCAGCTGTATACACCTCTCCCCGCGCGAACTGTTCCTCAGCCTCTCTCACCCCGGCACGCAACTCTTCCCACGTATAATGCTTATCTTCATTGAGCACTATACGCGAATGACTCACATGCTCTTGCATGTCTCTAATCAAACGCTCCTGTTCCTGTATCGGCAGCAGGTATGCCATATTGAGCACATTCGAATATGTCCGAGTTTGAACCATCATAATGTAATGCGTGTTAAATTTTCAATTATCGGGTGCAAAGGTAATGCTTTTTTTTCATATATGCAAATATTTTGTGAAAAAAATTTTAAGCGTAGTTTTCAGTTTACGTTATCACGTCATTAGTCATCTTCGGTATTACGGTATAACGGTATTACGGTATAACGGTATAACGACAACTATCAATTATCAATTACTTTCTGTGGAGAATGAGGGCGTCGAGGAGGTCGTCGAGGAGTTGGATCTGGCGGCGATAGCTGTCTGAGACAGAGGTGTCGGCGTCGTCGTTGATGTCCTCAGCTACGCAGCCGTCGATGACAAAGACGAAATAGGTATTCACATCCAGATCGTTCATATCCGCGAAGTCGGGATTGATATACCACAGATTACCCGACATCAGCACCTGCTGATCCACGCGTTTGGGATCCGGCAGATAGGGCATATCGTAGAGGTCGCGGATATTCTCGATGATGAAGGAGGCCGACATCTCATTGGGGTCAGAGGACGGCAGCGCGATGAGCCGCGTAGCACGGCTGTTGATGTACTTGGACTTGGTCGAGACATTGATGCCCTCCAGCTTGAGGTTGTCGAGGATATAGCCCTTGCCCTTCTTCTTGAGCACACCGGTGAGCGAGGCCTGCTGACCCTGTTTGTTGGTGAAGTTCATCTTGATCTGCTTCTTGATATAGGCCGTAGGCACGCGGAAGCGATAGGATGAATGGATGACCTTGCGATAGAGTTCGGCGTAGATATCGTCGAAATTGTCGGCGCAGATGAGTTGGGGCGCCTTGTCCTTGCCTTTGGACGAGAAGCGGAAGCAGTCCATCTGGGAGCTGACATAGGCGCGGAACTCGTCGTCGGACATATTATTACGCTCCTGCATCTGCTTGAGCTCCTTACCCTTGAGCAACATCGGATAGACCTCGAAGGTATTGCGCGAGAAGGGACTCATGGCGCTACGGAGCGAGCGGCGCACCCGCTGCTGGTACTTATCATAGGTGACGAGCGACCAATTGCGGCCGTCGTTCTTGGCTACCTGCGCGGAGGCATTGTCGAAGCCGTCGGTAAGCAGGAAAACATAATAGGCGGTCTCGGGATCGCGTTCGGAGAGGTTCTTGCGGATATACTTGACGCGTTCGCCCGCCAACTCCATGGCATAGAACACGGCAGAGTGCTCGCCGCGGGGAATCGCGGTCTTGATATAACGACGCATCGCTACCTGGTCGCCGGTGGTGGTGAGGTCGTAGGGTTCGGTCTGCACGCTCTTGTTCTGCAGTTTGCCTCGGTTGACATTATAACTGGTCTCGACCGAGGAACTGAAACCAATCACATCGGCGCGGAGGAAGCGGTTATGCACGGCTCCGCAAGCCGAAAGGAGTGCCGCGAGGGGCAAGATAACAAAAAGTTGTTTTATATTCATGATCTACTATTATTAACGTATTGCACGACGGCGGGAGTAGTTGTAATTGCGGTTCAAGACGCGCAGGAAGGTCTCCGGGAACTCATAGAGATAGGTGAACTTGATTCCGCAGGAGAATTCGTTCATGCGGCAGTCCGCCGCCTCCGCCGTGGTATAGACATGATTGAAGGAGAAGGTCTCGAAGTTGAACTTGGTGTCGTAGGGCACACTGACAAACTGATTGCCGGACGAGGGACTGACGGACAAGAGTCCGTAGTCGGCATAGGCGGCAATACGGAGGTGGTTGACTCCGAGATAGAACTCCCAGCCTATCTCGGCCGAAGCCATGAGGTTGAAGCGGATGTTCCAGAGCGCAGGGCCGGTGTACTTGAGCGGCACGTCGTGACGGTAGCCGTGGTTGTCCATCTCAGTGTACATACCTATATAGCGCGACGAGTAATCGGCCGTAGAGGTCGCGTCGCAAGCCATGACGGTCTGTCCCCAGAAGGAGAAATTGATCTTAGGTCCCGCGAGGAAATAGAATCCGTCGAAGTTAGCGCCCAAGAGCAGCGGAATCTGCACCGAGAGGGTGCGGGCTACGTCGCGCCGGCGGGCGAAGTCGTAGTAGAGCACATCGACGGGTACACCGTAGGAGTCGATGATCGTGTTCCACCGGATATCGGTGGTGAGGGCTCCGTAGAGGAAGTTATTGTAATGCACATCGTGGACAGAGTCGTTGTACTGGCGGAAAGCCAATCCGGCGCCGGTCTGGAGCATGAAATAACCGCTCTCGTACTCAAAGAGTCCGCCTATCGACAGGCCGCCTCCGCCGAGGTGCTTGACGTCGGGCACGTTGTGGAAGAGTCGTGCGTAGCCGGCATCTACCCAGAAACCGGCGAGGTAGCACTCACCCGAGTGGACGGAGGAGCGCAGACCCTTATGGTCGGCCGACTTACGGCGGTCGTGGGTGCGATAGGGCGATATCTTATTGCGGTGCTGGCTGTCAATACGCTTGTCGCCCGGGTCGATACGCGACTGGGCGAGCGCTGCGGGCAGCACGAGAATGAGCGCGAGCAATATCAGTGTCAATCGTTTCATCGTCTTCATCATAGCATCTTATTTAACAAGGATCTTGACATCGCGTCTCAGTCCGGTCACATCTTTGAGTCGAATGATATACATACCCGGGACGGCAGGAACTCTGAGGTCAGCAGCGGCGTGATCATCGGGGATGAAGGAGCCGCTCTTGTAGAGAGTGCCGTGGGGGTCGTAGATGTAGTAGTCACCCTGGTTGGGCGAGAGGATATAGACTACGGGGTTCTCCTTCTCCACGATGGTGGGTACGACGGAGATATAGGGCGTAGTCGGCATCAGCGGGTCGTCGGGACCGATAGATGCCTGGATCGGGCAGGTCGGGATCGCGTAGTCCTCTCCCTCGCGGGTCAGGGCTACGTAGTACCAGCCGCCGTTCTCGAGGTAGTGCGGTTGGAACAGATACGAATCCGTCTCGCCGACGAGTACCTCGCCATTCTGGTACCATTGATAAGCCGAGAAGGTGTAACCACCGTTAAGTTCGGGCACGAGGATACCGATGGCATCGTTCCAGTGCTGCTCGATGATCCACGAGGGATAGCGCACGAGCAGGTCGTAACGTTGGGCGACGATCTCGTTGTCCACGCAGACGCCCTCGAGATAGAGTTTGGCGTGATACCAGTCGGGACGCACATACTGCTGACGCGTCTCGGGGAGCGGTATCGGCACGAGGATGAGGGAGTCGTCGTAGACCTTGGAGATGATATTGTCGAGTTGGTCGTTTTCGTCGTAGATGATCGAATAGGTCTTCGGCCGGCGCACACCGCAGGTGACAGCGATCGTATAACCGCCTCCGTCGGCGCAGACCTCGGTGACCTCGATGGCGTACTCGCGCGGGTCGATCTTGGTCAGATAGAGCGTCTCGATATGCTTACAGCCGTAGATATTGAGACCGGTATCCACATAGATACCTTCCTCGGTGAGGTAACGGCTGTGGAAGGGATAAGCGTCGCCGATACAGAGGGTGTCCCAGATCTCGGAATAGGTGATCGGACGTACCTGGATCGTGAGGCTGTAGACAGAGTCGCAACCGTGGACGGAGAAGCAGGAATCCCAGTAGGTAACGACGGTATCATTGGTCATCTCCCAGACGCGAGCGATGAGCGAGTCGATGTTATGTCCGTGCCAGTTCTCGTAGCCGTCGTCCACGCAGACGGATGCCGTCTCGGGGAAGTAATACGACTGATTGAAGCGCACGCGGAAGTAGAAGGTGGAGTCGTTGCCCCACGAGGTGTAGGTGCGGATCGTGTCGTAGATCGTAGTAGCATAGAGCGACGAATAGGTGCGTCCGTGCCAGGTCGTTTCCTCGCCGGTACAGAAGACGCGGGTGGTATCGTAGTGCTCGTAGTACACCATGAAGCGGGCACGATAGACGGAGTCGCAGCCGTAGTGCGAGGTATAATGGACGGTGTCGTAGTACTCGCCTACGCTGTAGGTGCCGCCGATCTGATAGCCCTGATAGCGCTGATTTTGCCATACATAGACCTCGTCGTCACGGAAGGAGAAGACGGTGTCGAAGGCATAGTCGGGCGATACGTGCAGATACTGACGATAGATAGAGTCGCAGCCGTAGATGGTATAGAGCGTGTCGTCGATGACATAGTCGCCTACATTGAACTGCTCGTTACGGCATATCGAGTCGTAGCGCTCGAAGAGATAGACGGGGTGATGATACAGCGTGATGATAAAGATGGAGTCGCAGCCGCACTTCCGGGTCTTGAGGCTGTCGTAGTAAGTACCCGGCTCGGTGATCGTCCGTCCGCGCCAGTAATAGGGCTGGTTGCCGCAGATGACGTCGGTGTCGCGCATCGTGTACCAGTCGTAGTAATAGACATCCATGATATAGGTACTATCGCAGGCCTCACCCGTGGAGTAATAGACGGTATAGGTAGTGAACACGTCTCCCTCGTTCTCCGGCTGATAGTAGATACGCTGCAGCTGCCATTCGATCGTGTCGTTCTTACAGATATTCTTGGTCTGACGGCTGTAGAACGAGGGCACGGTATTGAGGTGGAGCACAAAGACGGAGTCGCAACCGTGGGCGGTCTTGACGGTGTCGTAGTAGGTACCGGTAGGCCAATAGTTGACGGTCGGGAAGTTGCGCCAAGGTGTGATGACATTGGAGCAGGTGGTGATCGTCGTATCGAAGCGGTAGGACGGATAGATATCGAGCGTCAGTTCGACGATGGAGTCGCAACCCGTCACGAGCGAATACAGGGAGTCGAGCAGCACGACCTGACGATCGGCGCGGTAGTCCTGATAGTTAGCGGGATAATACTCCGCCGAAGTGTGGTACCAGCGGTCGTGACCGAAGGTCCAGGTGGAGTCGTTGTCGCAAATAGACTCATGGATACGCGTGTAGGCCATCGTGTCAATACGGAGCTCGAGGTAGAAGATGACGTCGCAACCGAACTCATTGAGATAGCGCGCCGTGTCGGCGTAGTGGAGCGTGTCGGGCAGATAGATGACGCTGTCGTAGGCTGCCGTCTGAGGAGCAGGAACGCCCCAGCGGACGGTGTCGTAGTCGTGACCGACAAAGAGGCGACGCTGCCAGGTGATGACATCGTTGGAGCAGACCACATAACTCGAGTCGGAGCGACCGACCGGATGCACAGTCAGCGTGAGCGTCCAGACGGAGTCGCAGCCGCCGCCTTCGTGGCAGAGCGGGCAGGTCAGCGTCTTGAGCGAGTCGATATAATGGAAGGTACCCGTCTGGGATACGGCGATGGAATCGGTCCATTGGCCGGTCTCCACGAGGAAGAGATTGCGGTTCTCATGACCCTCCCACACGAAAGGCACGTAGCGGCAGGTAGCCGTATCGGGCGTGTGGTAGAGGTAAGTGGGGTGCACATAGACCACATGCACGGCGAGCGAGTCGCAGCCGCGGATCGTGGTGTCCATGTAACTCAGCTCGACGCGCTGCACCTCGTGTGCGGGACTCACCCACTCGCCGGAGCGGTTGTAGGTAGTGCCGTAGAAGACGAGGGTGTCGTTGTCACAGATAGAGTGATAGGTCGTATCTTGCGCCTCGAGGTAGGCAGGGTTGACGTGCAGGAGCAGGTGATAGGTGGAATCGCAGTTATGAATCGACTTGCGAATCGTGTCGTAGGTGTAATCGCCTGCCGAGAGGTCGTAGATACGGAAGCCCTGCCAATCGAGCGTGTCGTTGGAGCAGATAGTGATGCGATCCGTGTAGTCATAGACGGAGTCCACACGCAGATGGAGCGTCCAGACGGAGTCGCAGCTGTGGGCCACGGTCTTGAGGCTGTCGTAGAAGACATACTCACCTACAGAGAGTCCCGCGGGGATGATCTTATGGTCCACCCAGTCATAGGCGTAGCCCTGACAGATAGAGTCGCGCGTGGTGCGCTCGGGTGCGCCGAGGTAGGTGGGATAGAAATGCAGCACGAGGAAGAAGAGCGAGTCATAGCCCATCGAGGTCACATGACGGTCGATATAGATCTTCTCCTCATTGAGGCCGGTCTGCACGACAGAGTCGTTGCCCTGCAGGTCTTTGCGATACCAGGTATAGGGTTCGTTGGAGCAGGTATAGCCCTCGACGGTGTCGCGGTAAATCTTACCCTGACGGAGATAGAGTTCGAGGGTGCTGTCGCACGTGTGCGTGCCTTCGCCGACGGTAGGATAATGCGTAATGATGGTCGTATCACCGCCGAGGATGCGTACGTCGTGCGGCAGGGTCGTGGTCGAACCGCCGTAGAGGACGCCTTGCCAACGGAGCGTATCCTCGTTGGACATCTGCACCTCGTAGTAACTGTAGTACGACGGCAGGATCGTCAGCGCGAGCTCGTAGACGGAGTCGCAACCGGAGTGCGTTAGGATACTATCATATAATATATAGGTACCCGCGTACGCACGTGAGGCGGTCTTGGCGCGGGTATGACCGTTGAGGTCGGTCCAGATGTAGGAAGTATTGACCGTATCCTGGCAGATGGTGTCGGTCTGCGGGAAGAAGTAGGTCGGATGCACATAGACCACGTGCGCTACCATCGAGTCGCAACCGTGGATGGTCGTATCCAGGCGCGTGAAGGCGTAGCGCTGCTCGGCATGCGTGGGGCTGACCCACTCGCCGTTGGTGTTGTAGGTGGTCTCGTAGAAGGTGAAGGTCTCGTCGTCGCAGATGTTGAAATAGGTCGTATCCACCGCCGCGGGATAAGCCGGCAGGACGGTGAGCGTCAGGTAGTACGACGAGTCGCAGAGCTGCTGCGACACCCAAGTGGTATCGTACGCGAAGGTACCGGACGTATGACCATTGAAGGTGCGCTTCTGCCAGGTGATCGTCTCGTTGGAGCACATGGTGATCGATTCGTCGAAGCGATAGACGGTGTCCACATGCAGGTGGAGCGTCCAGATGGAGTCGCAACCGTTGACGGTCGTGAGGTTATCGCGATAGATATAATCACCGGTGCGGGCAATCGAGATCGTGACCGCATCGTGGGTAGCGCCCGTGGAGTCGGTCCATGTATAGGTAGGCGCGATGAGGTCCTGGCAGACGGTGTCGTACTGATGATGATAGAACGAGGGATAGATCGTGAAGGTCAGTATCTCCTCGTAGGAACAGCCGGCCGCGATACCTACGACTTTGCTAATAGTACGCGTACCCGGCACACTGTCGGCGGGCGAGATGTAATGCCGCTGCGCACCGTAGTAGAAGGGATCGTCGTTCTGGCAGAGCAGCGTGTCGAGGTACTGGGTGGTGTTCGGGATGACGATGAGTCGGAGCTCCATCACACTATCGCAACCGAGCGTAGTCGTGAGGCTGTCGTAGTAGGTACCCGAGACGGAGAACCGGCGGTCCTGACCGTGTTCGTCCTTGTGTCCGGTCCATATATAGGGCACCGAGGATTGACAGATCGTGTCCTCCGTCACGAGGGTGCGGGTGCCGATATAGGACGGCCGCACGGTGAGGTTGAGTCGGAAGACAGAGTCGCAGCCCGGGCGGGTGTCCGAACAGGTAGGACAGTCGGATGTATAGAGATGGTCGATATAGACGAAGGTTCCGGCCTCGGCCGTAGATATCACGACCGGATTGCCTGCAGGATCCGTGAGGGAATGTCCCTCGTGACCGGTCCAAGTGAAGTCACCGTCCTGGCAGATCGTAGAATCCTCGGTCGGATAGAACGACTCATGCACATAGATAGCGAGGTAATAGATACTGTCGCAGCCGAAGACCGTGGTGTAGCGCGCAGTGTCGTAATGCAGGCCGTGTGCGTAGATGCGGTCGGGGGTCTCGCTACCTGCATCGGCCTTGATGCCGGCGATGAGCAGTCCCTGCCAACGAGCCAGGTCGGTGTCGCAGATACGGATCGTGTCGTCGTAGCGGTAGGTGGGGTTGACCGTCAGGGTCAGACGATAGACGGAGTCGGTCTCCATAGGTTGACCCTTCGTACGCAGACTATCCCAGATGACATAGGTGCCGGGCGCAAGGCCACTAAAGGTGGTGTCGGCCGTGTGACCGCACTTATGCGTAGCCCAGGTCCAGGGGACGTTATCGCACATCGAGGCCTCCTCCTCGTAGTAATAGTTAGAGGCGATGATGACATGCAGGTGGAAATAATCGTAGCAGCTGCACTCGTAGATACTGCTGCAGGTGGTGATCGAGTCCACAAAGAGATAGGGCGAACCCTCCGCCGAGAACGGTCCGACCACGTCGGAGTGCGTGATACCGGCAGCCGTACGCGTCCAGGTATAGGTGACGTTGTCGGGTATCGTGATAGTCTGCTCCACGAGGCGTGTAGGCTTCACCGTGAGGTTCAGTATATAGGTCGTATCGCAGTCCATGACATAGTCTTGCTGTTCCTCGTCCCAACGCTGCTGACCGGGTACGGAGTCGATGATCTGGTAGGGACGTCCGTTGGCCGTAGGCGGCAGGTAGGTGAGGCTGTCGGCGCGTACGTAGGTGCCGGTGGTGTTGTTCCAAAGCCGTTTGGTCTGATCCAGACGCTTATTGCCCGTGGCACGCCAACGGTAGGTCTCGTTCTTAAAGAGCGTGTGGGCAGACTGGTCGTACATGGAGTCGCACATCGACTCGTAGTAGTTACGGCTGATGTTCATCGGGATCGTGAGTTGCAGGCGAAGGATACTGTCGCAGCCGCCTCCCGGGCACTCCGGGCAGGTGTGCGTCATCATCGTGTCGGCAAAGATACCCACTTTCTTTTTGTTAGTACTCGAGCCGGTCTCCACAAACCTGGGGTCCTTCGACGAGATACGAATCGTATCCTCGAGTCCGCCGCGCATCCAGTTGGGACCTACGATCCACTCGTAGAAGATCTCCGTCGTATCCGTGGAGCACCAGGTGCGGTACTTGGTCGAGACAGGCGTTGGCGCCACGTGCAGGTGCAACTCGATGATGGAGTCGCAACCGCGGAACATAGCATCGATATCGCGGTAGTCGCAGCCTCGTGTCTTGAGGGTATCGAAATAGACCTTATCCACCGGCGCGAAGTAATTGCCGCTCAACTTATCGGTGATATACAGATCCGACAGACGATTCTCGCAGAAGGAGGTGTCGATCACGGTGCGGAAGGTGTCGCATACATAGAGCTCGAAGGCTACCAACGAGTCGCAGCCGTAGAGGGTCTGATAGGTACGCGCGTAGTAGTTGTATCCGCCTACATAGCCCTCCCGGTAGGTAGAGGCAGTCGCACCCGAGATGAAGCCCGTCGAGTCAAGACGGGTGGTTTTGTCGTGGGGCACGATATAGGATGAACCATCGTGGTGGTCGAAGTAGAAATAGGCCGTATCCCCCATACAGATGACGCGCTTGATGGTGTCGCTGTAGAGACGGGTGACCTGAACGAGGGTATGCAGGGTGTCGTACTCGGGCGTGAGATCCTGACAGATGAGGTGCTTGCGCACGGTGACGATCTCCAGTTCGTAGAGCGTGAAGGGATCACGTTGGGGAGGAATGAGCGATTCCTGGTCCTCCAGGGTGAAGTAATACGACCAGTTATGCAGTCCTACCGGCTTGCTTTGCTCCGTAGTGTGGGTCAAGGGCGTAGTCTCGCGGTTGCCGGCGTTGTCGTAGCGATAGATGCTCCAGTGGACGGTGTCGGCGAACTTACCCAAGTCGAGTGCAAAGGGCACGGTCGTACTGTCGCAGACACGCACGGTATCCCAGTGCGCCTGCGTCGGGTCGCTGTATTCCTCCTTCTGGCGCTGATACCAACCCTGATCCTTACGAGAGAGCTCGTAACTGGGCGTCATCGTCGGGTCGGTGGTCGTCACAAAGAGCGAATCCAGACCCGGCATCGGGTTGAAGGTCAGGGTATACTGATACGACAAGCCCTCACCTACTCCGTAGACGTAGCCCACGAATCCCTGACCGGTTGTCGTGAGAGTGTGTCCGCCCGACGAGGGTACCTCGATGGAGGCATACGACATCGTAGGATCGGCCGTGAAGGCGGTGAAGTCGGAGGCGGCAATCGGCGTAGTCGTACCGTTGCTGTTGGTAAGGGTGAAGGTTCCTATATCCGCCGTCTTGGTCACAAAATGTACGAAATGCCGCTGGATGCTCTTCTGCGCATACTGCGGATCCATCTGCTTGGTATAGAAGGAAGCATGCGTGAGTCGGTGACTCCAGGCCGGTACCATCGCATTGGCTCCATCACCCCACTGATAGCGTACACGTCCCTCCATAGCCTGGTTGGCCGATGGCATCGAGAGGTAGTCGTAGACGAGGACGGGATTGGAGGCCGTGATCTTGACGTTGGTCATCCAGGCGTCGTTATCCACGCGATAGACCGTCGGATAGGTGGGGTCGCTCGTCTCCAGGAGCGACTGACCGCGGTTGAGGGTCACGGTGACGTTGGCATCCGTCTGGTAAGCCAGATCGTAATAGGAGAGGGTGACCTGCGTATTATCGTAAGCTGCCGTCACATAGAAGGCATTGACGCTCGTATTCTTGGCCAAACCGATATAGAACTCCGTTCCCAACTTATCGATAGGCATCACCTGTTCGTAGGCGTGATCACCGGCATTACCCTCGACGCGTTCGGGGATAGCGGCGCCTTCGTTACCGGTGAAGACCGCGATCGGACGGTCGGCACAGATGAGCGATCCGCTCAGGTCCACGTCGGGCGACTCCTCCGAGGCTGTGGTGGACTCCACGAAGAAGACCTGACCGCGACTCATCATAATAGGACTCGCAGGCATCGCGCTCTTGGTGCTGTTGGAGGGGGTGATATAGACGGCAGTGTTGTCCTCCGTCGCTACGATGGCAAACTCCGACGACATCGTCTCGTCGCGGAAGGTCTGCACGATATATTCCGTTCCCAGGGCTGCCAGAGGCAGTACCAAGGCAGCGTCACGGCTACTGGAACCCGTCAAACCCATACGACTATAGGCGTAGCAGGTGAAGGTCGTGACCGTATCCGTGGAATAGACATGTATACCCGAACCCGTCGGCAGACCGGTCATCAGTTCGGGATAGACCAGTTGCGTAAAGGTAGGGTCGATCTTGAGGGTGTCCCAGCCGCCGGCTGAGGCGATCTGCAGCTGACCGATATGCGAGCCATCGGCTGCATCGACCTTGACCGTCACCGGCTGCGAGGCGGTCACGATAATCTCCAGGTCGAGCGACGCATCGGTTGCCAGAGCCTGGTAGTTGTTTAGGAAGGCTACCCAGAACTCACTGCCCTCCGTGCTGCTCAGGCGTTGCGCGCGCGCAGCAAAAGAAGGCAAGGCCGTCAGCAGCAACAGCAATACTGTCGCTATATGCCGCCAAAGGCCCGTTTTATATCTCATTTTCATCGTTTTTGTCCTATTCATCACGTGTACACACATATTTAGCGTGCAAAGGTACTGCTTTTTTTCGAAACCTGCAAATTTTTTTGCTTTTTTTTTGCATATGTCAGAAAAAAGTTGTAATTTTGCACCCAAATTGTAATTTGGGTATATGTGTGCTCATAATACGTGAAAATTGCTAAATGAAAGATATATGGAACGACAAGTGAAAGTACGTTTTGCCCCCTCTCCCACGGGAGCGTTACACATCGGCGGTGTGAGAACCGCGCTGTACAACTATCTCTTTGCCCGCCAACATAATGGCGTGATGCTGCTCCGCATCGAGGACACCGACTCCACCCGCTTTGTGCCGGGAGCAGAGGAGTACATCCTGGAAGCCCTCGACTGGCTCGGTATCGAGATTGACGAGGGACTCCGTCTGAACCGTAAGGCCAAAGCCGAAGGCCGCATTGAGATCGAGTCGGTAGGCGAGAACGGTTCGTATCGTCAGTCGGAACGGAGAGAGATCTACCATATCTACGTAAAGCAACTGCTGGATTCCGGTCATGCGTACTACGCCTTCGACACGCCTGAGGAGCTGGAAGCCAAGCGCAAGGAGATACCTAATTTCCAATACGATGCCCGCACGCGTATGCAGATGCAGAACTCGCTGACCTTAGGTCTGGAGGAGTCGCTCAGGCGTATCGAGAACGGCGAGAAATACGTTGTTCGATTCAAGGTGGATCCCGACGAGGATGTACACGTACAGGATCTGATCCGCGGTGAGGTGGTCATCAACAGCAATATTTTGGACGACAAGGTGCTCTATAAGTCGGCCGACGACCTGCCTACCTACCATCTGGCCAATATCGTGGACGACCACCTGATGGAGATCACCCACGTCATCCGCGGCGAGGAGTGGTTGCCCTCGGCACCGCTGCACGTACTATTGTACCGCGCCTTCGGATGGCAGGATACGATGCCGCGTTTTGCCCACCTGCCGCTGCTACTCAAGCCCGACGGAAACGGCAAACTCTCCAAACGTGACGGTGACCGTCTCGGTTTCCCCGTCTTCCCGCTGGAGTTCCACAACCAGAAGGACGGCACCGTATCGTCGGGCTACCGCGAGAGCGGATATTTCCCCGAGGCGGTGATTAACTTCCTCGCGCTGTTAGGCTGGCACAACACCGGCGACCAGGAGATCTACTCCATGGACGAACTCATCGAGCAGTTCTCGCTGGAGCGCGTAAGCAAAGCCGGCGCTAAGTTTGACTACGAGAAGGGCAAATGGTTCAACCACCAGTACTTGATCCAAAAATCCGACGAGGAGTTGGCGGAGTTGTTTATGCCTGTTCTCGAAAAGCACCTTCGAGATCTCGGAGTCTCGAGAGCTATCGACAAGACAACGGTTGCCAAGGTCATCGGACTCGTGAAGGACCGCGTCAACTTCGTGCCGGAGCTGTGGGAGCAGTGCAATTTCTTCTTCGTGGCGCCTACGGAGTACGACGAGAAGTCTCTGCAGAAGCGTTGGAAAGAGGATAGCCCGAAGCATATGACAGAACTTCTGGCGCTGTTGGAGAAGCAGGAAGACTGGTCGGCAGAAGCCCTCGACGGACTCGTAATGCCGTGGATCAATGAGAAGGAATACGGTGTCGGCATTGTGATGAACGCCTTCCGTATCTGCCTCGTAGGCGCTGCCCGCGGTCCGCATATCTGGGCTATCACCGATGTACTGGGCAAGGAAGAGACGCTGCGTCGCGTGAAAACTGCTCTGCAAAAAATCTAGTACAATAGAACAATAGTCCACTAGTTCACTAGTAGAAACTATGACTCCCCTCGAGGCGTTGCGCACATATTACGGTTACGATGCCTTCCGCGGCATACAGGCGGAGGTGATAGACCGTGTAATGCGCGGTCGCGACACGCTCGCGCTGATGCCGACGGGGGGCGGCAAGAGTCTCTGCTTTCAGATCCCGACGCTGATTCAAGAGGGACTATGCCTCGTGGTGACACCGCTCATCGCGCTGATGAAAGATCAGGTGGAGAACCTCCGCCGACGCGACATACGCGCCGCAGCCATCTATTCCGGCATGACGCACGATCAGATAGAGACCGCACTGGACAACTGCCAGTACGGTCCCTATCGTTTTCTCTATGTCTCGCCCGAACGACTCGAGAGCGAGCTGTTTCGCATCCGCCTCAGCCGCCTGCCGGTGACCCTCATCGCGGTGGACGAGGCGCACTGTATCTCCGAGTGGGGGTACGATTTCCGGCCCTCCTACCTCAATATATCCGCTATCCGCGAGCACAAGGATGCCGACGGTGAGACCAAGCGTATTCCCGTGTTAGCGCTGACGGCTACGGCTACGCCGTCGGTAGCGGAGGATATATGCCTAAGGCTGAGTGCGACCGAAGAACTCAGCGGTCGAGCGCGCGAAGAGGCACTGGACAACTGGCATATCTTCCGGCAGTCGTTTCATAGGGACAATCTCAACTATGTGGTTCGCACGTGTCGCGACGGCCAGGAAAAGTTGGAGCAACTGCAGCATATCCTCTCGCGCGTAGCGGGTTCGGCGATCGTGTATGTACGCAACCGCAAGCGCACGGAGGAGTTGGCCGAACGGCTCGGAACGCTCTGCTATCACGCCGGCCTCAGTCACGACCAGCGCGCCTTGCGTCAGCAGGCCTGGAAGACCTGGACACCTACTTCGGGCGATTCGTCGGCACGCGTAATGGTCTGCACCAACGCCTTTGGCCTCGGTATTGACAAAGCCGATGTACGGCTCGTGATTCACTACGACCTACCCGATTCGCCGGAGGCCTATTTTCAGGAAGCGGGTCGTGCCGGAAGGGACGGCGAGACCGCCTATGCCGTGCTGCTCTTTGCGCCAGAGGATAAGACGAAGGCCAAGAAACGCGTCACAGACAACTACCCGCCGCGCGAGTTTGTGGAGAAGGTCTATCACGCGGCGTCGGACTATTTCGGCGTAGGCGCCGGCAGCGGTCTGGGGCACTCGTTTGCACTGCATATGGAGGATCTCTGCCGCGTTATGAAACTGCCGATGCTGACCACCTACTCTGCCCTGCATCTGCTGTCGCAGGCCGGCTATATCCGCTTTGAGGACGAACAGGAGACGGAGGCGCGCGTCAAGCTCAACGTCAGCCGCGAGGGCCTCAGCGCCTATGCACTGAGTGAGCAGCAGAACGCGCTGCTGCAGATGCTGATGCGACAGTATACGGGTATCTTCACTGACCTGCAGTACCTGCGCTTCGACCCCGATGAGGAGCAGCATCGTCTATTGGCGGAGCTCGCGGCACGGCATATCGTGACCTATCTGCCGCGGACGAGAGCGTGCCTCTTCGGTTATACGCAGGAAAGGCAGGCCGACATATGGCTACCGAGAAGCGTATATGAGGTGCGCCAGCAGCGCTACGCCGAACGCCTCACGGCGATGGTGGAGTACGCCGAGAACACGCGCTTCTGCCGCGAACAGTTGCTGCTGCACTATTTCGGCGAAGACGAAGCACCCGTCTGCGGACACTGCGACGTGTGCAGGAGGAAGGTGAAAAATTAAGAAAAATCACCCTCGCGGTGTTTTTTTTGCAAAAATATTTGCATATATCAAAAAAAAGCAGTACTTTTGCACCCGCAAACGGTTTTCAGCCCTGGTGAGGGCAGAGATTAAAAGGGAATCAGGTGAGAATCCTGAACAGGCCCGCTGCTGTAAGCTCCGTGGTAACGGTTATAGGTTATAGGTGATAGGTTATCGTCATCGATTAACGGTTATCGGAAAAAGTTTTTACCAAGACGTCACTGCCGAGAGGTGGGAAGGCGGTAAAAAGGGAGCAAGTCAGAATACCTGCCGTTGGCACATAGCGTTCTACCGCTCTCGGAAGCAGAGCCTGAACATCCAAACGACGGCAGTATTTGTCGTGAACGGACGTATAGAAAAGTAGGTCGCTATGAACAGGACATAGCGATCTTATTATTTAGTATAAGATATCCAAAGGTTGGGTTATTATTAACCTCTGCCTGAAATCAGATTTAAGTTGTTGTGCACACCCCCGCCGTGAGGCGAGGGTGTGTTTAGTTATCAACTTAAATCGTAGCCGTAGTGACGGAGGCGTGAACGGTTGGAACGCCAGTCGCGGTCCACCTTGACGAAGAGCTGCAGAAAGACGGGCTTCTGGAAGAATGCCTCTATATCCTTGCGAGCCTGTGTGCCGACGCGCTTGAGCGCCGAACCGGCACGGCCGATGATGATACCCTTCTGGCTGTCGCGTTCGCAGTAGATGACCGCTGAGATACGGATCAGGTTGTCCTCCTCCTGGAACGACTCCACCTCTACCTCTACGCTGTAAGGAATCTCCTTATCGTAGTTGAGCAGGATCTTCTCGCGGATGATCTCGTCCACAAAGAAGCGCGCGGGGCGGTCGGTGAGTTGATCCTTGTCGAAGAAGGGTTCGCCTTCCGGCAGGGCGTTCTTGATGTCCTGGAAGAGTTGCTCCACGCCGAATTGCTCTTTGGCCGACACGGGGCGTATCTCTGCCTCGGGCAGTTGTTTGTGCCAGAATTCGACGAGTCGCTCCAGCGTATCTTGGGTGGTGAGGTCGATCTTATTGATGATGAGGAAGACCTTGGGTCCCTTGCCCTCACCCTCCGCCGACGCGGCGGCGATACGCTTCACCTTATCCAGGAAGTCGGCATTCTTATCGGCCGAGTCCTGCACGTCGGTTACATAGAGCAGCACATCCGCATCGACGAGTGCCGAACGCGAGAACTCCAGCATCTGCTCCTGCAGTTTGTAGTTAGGCTTCAGGACGCCCGGCGTATCGGAATAGACCATCTGGAAGTCGTCTCCGTTGACGATTCCGAGTATACGATGGCGGGTGGTTTGCGCCTTCGATGTGATAATCGAGAGGCGCTCACCCACCAGTGCGTTCATCAATGTGGATTTGCCCACATTGGGATTGCCTACGATATTGACAAATCCGGATTTATGCATCGTCTTAGAAGTCCAGATCCAGCGGAGCAAACAGTTTGGTCTTGCCGACCTTGATGATGTTCTTCTTGCCGAACTTAGCCTCCAGGCGCTTCATATCGATCTTCTTGGGATCACCCATCATAATGATGGTCATCGGTTTATCCTTGACGTAGGTCAGATAGAAGTTATAGAGCTGATCCCAAGTGAGGTTTTTGATCTCAGGCACCTCGGTGCGTGCGGGATCGTCAGTATAACCCATCAGTTGCCAGTAGTCGTAGGTAGCAGCCTTGCCGCGGAAGTCGGGTTTGGCGATCTGAGCCTCTTGGAGCAGAATCGTCTTGATGGTCTCGATGCGCTCGGGGTGTTGCGGCATCGTATCCAGCAGACCCATGAAGGTCTCGATAGCATCCGCTACCTTATCGCTCTGCGTACCGATATAACCCATGAAGGCATTGTTGCGACCGGGCAGTGCACCCTGACTCATGTAACCGCTTGCTGTATAGGCCATCGAACGCTTCGTACGGATCTCATCCAAGATCAGACCGGTGAAACCACCCGACAGATACTGGTTGAAGGCCGACATCACAACGGACTGATTCAGTTCGAAGGGAACGCCCTCGAAGTAGAAGTAGAGGGTAGCCTGCTGTACGTTGGAGTTGGGCAGGAAATAGATCTGCGTCTTGTCGTACGCCTTTCTGTCGCGGAACTCGGGCGAGGTCGATGCGATCATACCCTCCTTGAGCGGCAGGTTGCCGTTCAGGATCGTGCTCACCTCGTTCATCGGCTTCTGACCGCAGTAGTAGATATCGAGGGCATACTTGGTAGCGTCGTCAAACTCCACCTTGAGCTTCAGCTCATCCATATGGTAGATATCCATGAAGGGAACCACGTCGATATAAGCACTCTTGTCTCCGTAGAGCACGTACTCACGCAGTGCGCTTGCCTGCAGGTTGTCCATGCGGGACATACGGAAGCGGGAGCTGAGCTCACCACCCTGCATAGCCTCAAACTGACGGTGGTCAAACTTGGGGAAGAGCATCTGCTTCTGTACCAACTGACAGATCTGTGCCAGGTGAGCCTCATCACCCATGATAGACACGGTGAAGTAACTGTCGCTCACGCCGTAGCTTACGCGACCGCCCAGCTCAGCCAGCTGACGACGGAAGGCCTGAGGTTCCGTACTCGGCATGATACCGGCTACGTTCATCATATCTGCCACGTACTCCAGCATCGGTTTCTTCTTCGTACCTACGCCGTAACGCAGCGTCATGGAGAAGATATTGTTAGCGGGGTTGACGCTATAGTGCAGTTTCACCTTGTCGGCGATTTCGTTCACCTTCACCTCGCTTAAATCCAGATAGGTCTGCTTCACCTCGCCGCAGGGGATCTGCTTAAAGGCCTTGGCATACTCGGTCTCTACGCCCTTAGGCATATCGAGGGGTTTGATCTTCGGCTTGTCGAGTTTGTTCACCTTCTTCTCACCTTCCTCAAAGGCGATCGTGATATGCTCGGCGCTGAAATATTTCTTGGCTACGCGCTGGATATCCTCCTTCGTCAGGGCCTGGATGCGGGCATTCTCGGTGAAGAGATTGTCGATAGGCTCGTTATAGACATAGCTATAGACCAGCATCATCATCTTATTGTCGCCGTCCTCAAAGCTGATGGCATTGCTCTGCGCATACTCAGCCTTGACGGTCTCGATGAGCCAATCCTCTATTTCGCCGTTCTTGATCTTATCGATCTCCTTCATGACGATCTTTTCGGTAGCGGCATTGGACTCATAGGTCTGTTGGTTCACATCGTAGTACGGCATAGCTACTACCATGATACGACCCATGTCACGACGCGAGTCGTTGTAGCAGGTAGCGTAGGTCACGATACCGTCCAGCGAGATCTTGTCCAATAGACCGGTCTCCGTACCGTTCGAGAGCAGACGGCATACGAAATCCAGCGTCAGTTGGTCGGGGTCTCCCATTTTTACGCCCTCGTAGCCCCAAACGACCTGAGGATAGTAACCGAGGTTGAATTTGTACTTACCGGGCTTGAATTCCGAGTTAGGATACTTGGTGCGCTCGGGCAGCGGCTTGGGCTCAAGGCGGCCGAAGGTCTGCTCGATCATCGGCTTGGTAGCCTCAGCGTCGAAGTCACCTACGATGATAAGGGCCATATTATTGGGCACATACCAAGTGTTGTAGAACTCGATGAGTTTCGACAGTTGCGGGCTCTTCAGGTGCTCCGGCAGACCAATGACGTTACGCTCGTAAGCGTGCCCGGCATAGAGGGTGCCGTACATCTTGTTCTGCTGTTGGGTCGAAACATTGTCCTCGTACATATTGTACTCCTCAAACACGTTCTCCAGCTCCGCTTGGAAGGTACGGAAGACGGGGTTGATGAGACGATCCGAGAAGATCGTCAACCATTGCAGCATGCGATTACCGGCAAAGTGGTTGTGGTAGCACGTCATGTCGTAGCTGGTGAAGGCGTTGACGTCGGTAGCTCCCATGCCATCCAGCAGGTTGAAGAAGTCCTCCGTGGTGGAGTACTTGGCAGCCTCCAGACTCTCGCGGTTGATGCGGGCGATGAGGGTATCGCGCTGCACCTTGTCGGTGGTTTTAGCCAGTTCGTCGTAGAGGGCGATGATAGCCTCGTAGTGAGGTTTCTCTTTCTCCCAGTCGATCGAACCGATACGTTGCGTACCCTTGAAGAGCATATGCTCCAGGTAGTGAGCCAAACCGGTGCACTCAGCGGGTTCGTCGATCGAACCGGCACGTACAGCCACGTAGCCCTCTACGTCATCCAAATTGTGGTCTTCCCACAGCAGGACGGTAAGGCCGTTAGCGAGTTTATACTCCTGCAGACCCGTACGATCCTGCGCGAAGGCAACTGTCGAAACAACAACTGCCATCAAGGCAATAAAGATCTTTTTCATTTTCATCATAAATATCAATTATCAATTATCAATTATCGAATCACCATTCGAGTAGCACTTTTCCGCACTGTCCGCTGACCATAACGTCGAAGCCTTTCTGGAAATCGTCGAAGTGGAAGCGGTGGGTGATCACGGGACTCAGATCCAGTCCGCCCAGCAGCATCTGCTCCATCTGGTACCAGGTCTCCCACATGCGGCGACCGGTGATACCCTTGATGGTCAAGGCGTTAAAGATGATATCGCTCCAGTTGACCTGCGTATTGGACGGCAGGATACCCAGTTGCGCGATATTGGCACCCTTGTACATATGTGCGATCATGTCGTTGAACGCTGCGGGCGCACCCGACATCTCCAGTCCTACATCGAATCCGCGGATACCCAATTTCTCCATCGCACCGGCAACGGTCTCGCCCTTGGAGCCATCTACGCAGAGCGTAGCGCCCATCTTTTTGGCGATATCCAGACGCAGCGGATTGATGTCGGTCACCACGATATTCTTGGCGCCGGCGAAGCGGCATATACCGGCCGCCATCGTTCCGATGAGGCCTGCACCGGTGATGAGTACGTCTTCGCCCAAGAGCGGGAAGGCCAGAGCGGTATGCGTGGCGTTGCCGAACGGATCCATAATGGCTGCGAAGTCATCGGGGATCTCGGGACGCAGTTTGACCACATTGCTCTCGGGTATCGTCACGTACTCGGCAAAGCAACCGTCCTTACCCATGATTCCGACGGAGATGGTGTTCTCGCACACGTGCCCCATTCCTCGGCGGCAGTTGCGGCAGTGACCGCAGACAATGTGGCCCTCGGCCGTGACACGTTCGCCCACCTTGATATTGCGGACGCCCTTGCCCACTTCGGCTACTACGCCTACAAACTCATGTCCCATCGTATAAGGCGGACGGCAGTGACTCTGCGACCACTCATCCCATTTATACATATGCAGGTCTGTACCGCAAATAGCGGCCTTGATGACCTTAATGAGCACGTCATTGACGCCTACCTCGGGCATCGGAACCTCTTCCATCCAGATTCCCGGTTCCGCATATCTCTTAACTAATGCTTTCATTGCTCTAAAAATATCAATTATCAACTATCAATTGTCAACTGACAAAAATCGTGCCATCATTTGAGTACGCCCAGCTTTTTGCCCACCTTGATGAAGGCAGCTACGCCCTTGTCGAGCTGTTCCTGCGTGTGAGCAGCACTGAGTTGCACGCGGATACGAGCCTGCCCTTGCGGCACTACGGGATAGTAGAAGCCCGTTACATAGATACCCTCCTCCTGCAGTGCAGCAGCGAACTCCTGACTGAGACGTGCGTCGTACAGCATCACGGCGCAGATAGCCGATTGCGTGGGTTTGATATCGAAGCCGGCGGCCTTCATCTTACTTACGAAATAGTCGGTATTGGCGTGCAGACGATCCTGCAGGGTGTTGTCGCGGGTCAGCAACTCGAAGGTCTTCAGACCTGCCGCAGCGATCATCGGCGGGATCGAGTTGGAGAACAGATACGGACGGCTGCGCTGACGAAGCAGGTCGATGATCTCCTTCTTACCCGTCGTGAATCCGCCTACCGAGCCACCAAAGGCCTTACCGAGCGTACCGGTCAGGATCTCGATCTTACCGCGCAGGTTATACTGCTCGGTTACACCGTGACCGGTCTTACCTACTACGCCGGCGGAGTGACTCTCATCGACCATAACGAGGGCGTTGTACTTCTGTGCCAACTCGTATATCTTATCCAGCGGGCATACATTACCGTCCATCGAGAACACGCCGTCCGTTGCGATGATGCGGAAACGCTGTGCCTGTGCGGCCTGCAGTTGCTTCTCCAGGTCCTCCATGTCGCCGTTGGCGTAACGATAGCGCACGGCTTTGCATAGACGCACGCCGTCGATGATGGATGCGTGGTTCAATGCATCAGAGATGATGGCATCCTCTGCCGTCAGCAGCGGCTCAAACAGTCCACCGTTGGCATCGAAGCAGGCTGCGTAGAGGATCGTATCCTCTGTACCGAAGAACTCGGAGATCGCCTTCTCCAGCATCTTATGCGTATCTTGCGTACCGCAGATGAAGCGCACCGAAGCCATACCGTAACCGCGAGTGTCCATGCGATCCTTGGCGGCCTGGATCAGCTCCTTGTTGTCGGCCAGACCGAGGTAGTTGTTGGCACAGAAATTGATCACGTCCTTACCGCCCTCGACCTTGATGCCCGACGACTGCGGAGTGATGATCACGCGTTCGTTTTTATACAGACCTGCGTCCTTGATTTCCTGCAACGTAGCTTGCAGATGTTTCTGAAAATCAGTATACATAGTTTCTTATTTTTGGCGAAAGAGCCTAGAATTCCGGAACCCCGAAACTCCAGACTCCTTCTTTGTTCAGTCTTTAATCTGTTACTATTTTACGCTTCAGCGGCTTAGATGAGGCCTTGCTCCATCATAGCGGTTGCGACTTTCATGAAGCCGGCGATGTTAGCGCCCTTCACGTAGTCGATGGTGCCATCGGCTTGGGTACCGAACTTGACGCACTGCTCGTGGATCGAACGCATGATCGCGTGCAGACGCTCGTCTACCTCCTTAGCATCCCAACTGATGTGCTCGGCGTTCTGCGTCATCTCCAGACCCGAGGTAGCTACACCACCTGCGTTAACGGCCTTACCGGGAGCGAACAGGAATCCGGGCTGCGACTGGAAGAAGTGGATAGCGCCGGGTTGGCAACCCATGTTGCTGACCTCGCAGCAGCACCAAGTGCCGTTAGCCACGAGTTCGCGGGCATCCTCTTCGCTCAGCTCGTTCTGGAAGGCGCACGGCAGTGCGATGTCGCACTTCACGCTCCAAGCCTTCTTGCCGGCGGTAAAGATAGCCTTGCCGGGGAACTTGTCAGCCATATCTTGAACCTTGTTGCGGTTCGAGGCACGCATTACGAGCATATAATCGATCATCTCATCGGTGATACCGTCAGGAATAGCGCATACGCCGTCCGGTCCGCTGATAGCTACTACCTTTGCGCCCAACTCTTTGGCCTTGATAGCAGCACCCCAAGCTACGTTTCCGAAGCCTGACAGGGCAACGGTCTTACCCTTGATGTCCTTGCCTGCGGTCTCCAGCACGTGGTGCGTGAAGTAGAGAGCACCAAATCCGGTAGCCTCCGGACGCAGGATCGAACCACCCCAGGTCATACCCTTACCGGTAAGAACGCCGGTGTGATACTGACGGCTGAGCTTCTGATACATTCCGTTCAGGAAACCGATCTCACGACCACCTACGCCTACGTCGCCGGCAGGAATATCCTGATCGGGACCGATGCAGCGCCAGAGCTCCAGCATGAAGGCTTGGCAGAAACGCATGATCTCAGCGTCGCTCTTGCCTACGGGGTCGAAATCGCTACCACCTTTACCACCACCCATCGGGAGGGTCGTCAATGCATTCTTGAAGGTCTGCTCAAATCCCAAGAACTTCAGCATACTCGGGGTAACGGCCTTATGGAAACGCAATCCGCCTTTGTACGGGCCAATCGCGCTGTTGAACTGAACACGGTAACCGAGGTTGGTCTGCACCTCACCCTTGTCATCTACCCACGTTACGCGGAACGTGAAGATACGATCGGGCTCTACCATCCTCTCGATGATCTTGGCCTTCTCGAACTCAGGATGCTGGTTGTACACTTCCTCAATTGAATTGAGCACTTCCTCCACGGCCTGCAAATACTCTGCTTCACCGGGGTGTTTCGCAGCTAATTGCTGCATAATGGTTTCAACTTTCATGTCTTAGATTTTTTGTATTTTGGTATATTAAAGTTAATTTTTAAATATCAAATCTTAAATTTTAAATCTTAAATTATTCGCCTTTGCGAAATCGGCTGCAAAGTTACTGCTTTTTTTTCAAATACACAAAAAAAATCGTACCTTTTTCAGATGTTTCAAAACATATTTTGCCCTCCGAGCCTTCTACGATGTTCTTTGAGATGGCCAATCCGAGTCCCGATCCGTTGGATTTGGTGGTGAAATTAGGCATAAAGATCTTGCTCTGCACATCCTCCGGGATGCCGGGTCCGTTGTCCGACACGGATATCTCCACCCACTCTCCTTCCGCGGGTGCATACTTCATCTCGCGGTCGCGCAGCACAACGATCACATCGCCGTCCTCCACGCCGTTCAAGGCCTGCATCGCGTTGCGGATGATGTTGGTAAAGACTTGTCCGATCTGGTCGGCATCCGCCCAGGTCACGACGCCGCTGTCGGGACCTACATACCTCAGCGGTATTCCCGCGGGATTATTGGCCATCAGACCTATTACCTGACTCAGCTTATCCGCTACGTCCACCCACGAGGCTTTCACCTCCGGCATCTTGGCGAAGGTGGAGAACCCGCTGGCGATACGGCTGAGGTTATCGATCTGCTCCACGAGCATCGTGCAGGCTTTGTCGAATAGTTGATCAAACTGTGGGGTTCCCTTCTTACGCTGCAGCTGCTGCACGGTCAGTTTCATCGGGGTCAAGGGGTTATTGATCTCGTGCGCTACCTGACGCGCCATCGTGCGCCAGGCGCCCTCACGTTCGTTGGCGGCCAGTTTGCTCGCGGCCTCATTGAGTTCATCGGCGAGGCGGTTGTAACGCCGTACGAGTTGTCCTACCTCATCGTCATAGCGATATTCGAGATGGCGGTTGCGTCCTCCCAAGCGGAAGCGGCTGATCGAATCGCTCAGCTCCGCCAAGGGCGCTGTGATAGCGCGAGCGGCAAACATGCCGAGTAGAACGGATATCAGGAGCATAATGAGATACGGAGGCAACAGCCGCGCCAGGAAATTATCCACCTCCAGGGCCATCGCGTCCTGCGAGATAAAACTCGGCACCGCGATATAGCCGATCGGTACGTAGTTACCGTTGAGGAACTCCGTATAGGCCGACATATACTCCGTGCCGCCGATGCGTTCCATCTGCGTCATCGTGTGCTGCTCGCCGAAGTAGACCTCCGGTGCCATGTGGGTACTGAGGATGCCTTTGTCGAAGAGCTGCGGCGTACTACTGCCCACCAGCCTTCCGTGCATATCAAACACGTGTATATCCGTGCCGTATACGTGCGCCAGGTCGCGGAGATCGATATTCATCGCCCGCGTGTTCTGCTCGCTGAGGCTGAGGTCCCAGAAATAGAGGTTACGCAGCGTAGCCTGTATATAGAGCGCCTTCTGCTGCAGTCCCTTGCCCTGACGCTGCTCGTAGTGCTTGCGCACATAGCGAACCGACAGGCTGAATACGACGCCGAAGGTCACCACCGCCGTCGCTACCAATACCATCCGAAACTTACCGCTGAGACTCAAGTTGCGGAAACCGCGCCGGCGAATCAGCATCATCGCGCCCCACAAAACGAGGCCGGCTACCAGCAGCAACGATAGTATATAGAAC
This sequence comes from uncultured Bacteroidales bacterium, assembly GCA_946404495.1. Classification (GTDB taxonomy): domain Bacteria; phylum Bacteroidota; class Bacteroidia; order Bacteroidales; family Paludibacteraceae; genus Colicola. The sequence goes on along the minus strand of CAMJDT010000023.1, from coordinate 4,450 downwards.
ACGCGTACACGCGTGCGGGAACTCTCCCACCAGCGTTCGTCCCTGTTCAGCAGCGGCTGATACGAGAAACTCTGCTCCAGTGCCTCGCGGTCGATAGCGTTCCACTCGATCGGGATCGCCGCCAGTATCTCGTACGCCCCCACCGGCGTCCAGCGGCACATACAGCGGGCGTTGTCGAAGTTGGTCTCCTCCCAGCGATCGTAACTGAAGCGTCTGAGGTCGCGTGTGCTGAGCTGCTTGTCGGACCAATAGACCAGCTGCCGGTTCTCAAACAGGAAATAGCATATCTCCTCCTCGCCGAGCGTCAGGTCGCGGATGCCCTTCTCGTCGAGGTTCTCCACCAGCACCTTCAGCTGCGCCAACTGCTCCTCCGCACGCTTCTCCGTGCGCGCAAGGTTCGCGTCGCCCTGTCGGCAACCCGTAAGCCCGATGAGGCACAAAATCAATATGAGGATATATTTTTTTCGCATTTTGCTTGCATATGTCCATTAAAAGCAGTATCTTTGCACCCAAAAACGCAACAATTACTATGCCACGCCCGGTCGAACCCTTTCGTTTTCGTCAATTCTCGGTCGCGCACGACCGCAGTTCGATGCGTGTCAATACCGACGCCGTCCTGCTCGGAGCCTGGGCTCCGCTGCCCGCTTCGCCGGAACGCATCCTCGATATCGGCACCGGATCGGGCGTCATCGCGCTGATGCTGGCGCAGCGCTGTCCGGAGGCGAAGATCACGGCCATCGATATCGATGAGGCCTCTGTGAGTCAGGCGCGCGAGAATTTCCTCGCCTCGCCGTGGCCGGAGCGCCTAGAGGCGGAAAAGATCTCGCTGCAGGAGCTCGCATCTGGGAATCCTATGAGTCCTATGGAGACTATGCAGCCTAGTTTCGATCTCATCATCTCCAATCCGCCGTATTTCCGCGATGCGCTGCGGAATCCCGATCCGACGCGTCGTCAGGCGCGGCACACCGACACGCTCTCGTTCGACGAGCTATGCGGTTGCTCGGCGGCGCTGCTCGCGCCGGAGGGTCGTCTCGCGCTCATTCTCCCCGCGGATGCCGAAGCCGACATCCTCGCTTGTGCGGCGCGCTACGGCCTCCGCCCCACGCATCTCACGCGCTTCTACTCCAACGCCGCTCAGCCTCCCAAGCGAATCCTCCTCGCTCTCAAGAAATCGCCTCCCTGTAGAGACGGCATTCCTTGCCGTCTCTCCCGAGAACCAATCCCCGAGAACCTAACACTCGGCAGCGAGGAGTACCGCGCACTGTGCGGGGAGTTTTATCTCGGGACCCAATGATCCCGATTGCGGCCGGGATTTCACGGGATACCGGGATAACGGGATAACGGGATAACGATGGCCGCGACCCTTTCGGGATACCGGGATAACGGGATACCGGAATTAAATCGGGTCGCCCCTATTTCATCACGCATTCGTGATGATCATGATGATGATGCCCACAGCAATCATCATCATGATGCAGGAGATGGATGCCGAGGTACAGCCCGTAGCCCAAGAACAGCACCGCGCAGGCATAGCGGAACCAGTGCTCAAACTTACCTAACTTCTCCGTCAGCGTCTGACTATTCACAGCCGTGTAGGATATCACCCACGCCAGTATCATGATCGGCAGACCCGTTGCCAAGCCGAACAGCACCGGCAGCATATACCGTCCTACCGGCGTCAGATCGGCCGTCACCGCCAAATCGATCATCGTAAAGAAATAGACCAACCTGTGCGGGCAGAAGGCGATCGCGAAGAAGATACCCAGCATAAACGACCACAGCCAACTCGACTTGTCGTCCACATTCTGCAGCACATGATTCAGGCCGTGGTCATGATCGTGGTGATGATGACCGGTGAAGAGCAACAGCACACCGCACACCAACATAAACACGCACAGCAGCGGTTCGCCCCACTCATTGAGCACATGATGAATGCCCTCGGTCTGCGCCCCCATTATGAAAGGAATACTCAGCAGCACGTACGCCGCCAACTTACCTAATACAAACATCAACCCGCAGGTAAGCACCCGCTTCTTATTCTGCAACTCGCGGTCTATATAGCCGATCGCTGCCACACTGGTAAACAACGTGCACGGGTCTAATATCATCATAAACCCTAACACCAATGCATAAAATATTGTCAACATAGTCTCATTCGTTTCACGCGTTAGTTTCGTTTTGCCGCGCAAAGGTACTGCTTTTTTTCGAGATATGCAAGAAAAAAAGCAGTTTTTTTGAAAATTATGTTCCGAATGTTTACTCCTCGCTGCGTTCGGGGGCTACAATCCCCCGTCTGCACTTTACGATCGCATACGCCCCAAGCATCAGCCCAAAAAGAATCCACGGTGTATCGCCGATCGGATTTCCTGGATCGGAGGGGTTTATAGTGTTATCTATCGTTTGACCTCCGAACGGGTTTCCATCTCGCATCGGTCCGGAGCCCCAAATGGCAACGGTCGTTCCTGTAGCCGCAGCCATCGGCAGAGCCGAACCCGATAGCGGCATCGAGGAGGTGGAGCGGAAGGCAGTCATACCTTCCGGCGCGAGGGCAATGCCGCGCTGCGAGGATCCGCTGCGCGAACCCGCCGCGGGACTGTAGTGCGTGCCGTAGGTCCGAGCCGAGAGGAGGGAGTCGCTGAAGACGTACGGCATTATACTGCCGAAGAGTAAAACAAGCAGAATCAGTATACGAAGTTTCAAAGCAGTACCTCCTTTCCACTAACTTCGTAGTAGATAAGCTTCCGCGTCATCGCATATGTTAAGGTGTAACCGTTACTGAATATCCACACAGAGTCATGAATTCGCTTCTTATACTTCGATATTCCCACGAGCGACGAGAACGCGTCTGCGCTTTACGAGCGCATACCCGCCGAGCATTAGGATAAACAGGATCCACGGCGTATTGCCAATCGGCATTGGCTCCGTAGGAGCATCCGGATCTTCATCATCTGCAGTAGAGCCTCCCTCCCCGACCGTCCTAAGTATCGGAGTATCGTAGGTAGTAAGGACTCCGGTCGCAGCAGCCATAGGAAGAGAGGAGCCCGATAGCATAAATCCATTATCGATATGATTCATTGCTACAGTAGGCATTTCCGCACTAGCATACGTGCTAAAATTATTGGTCTGCGAATACTGCGGGTGATAGGGTTTGCCATAGGTTACTGCATAAGCGCGTCCTCCTACTAAGCCTATCAAAATCAAGATTACTATATATCTTAACGATTTCATCATAACTATTACCTTCTAACTAATTCTCTTCACTTATTGATTCTACGAACTCGTTTACCGGTAGCATCGTATATGACACCCTGATGCAAAATAAATACTTTATCATGATAAATGAATTTAACGGGTTCATCTCCCAGTCCGGCACCTTCCACGATATCCACAGCGGTCGGAGTCTCGCGCTGACCTACGATGGCATTGATCGCAAACCGGTTATTGATCGTTCCTGCCTCGGCAACAAACGTATAGCTGTCTTCGATCAGGTTCGTCACTTCATTGTTCGTGTAGTCAATCAGGTAAACGCCTTCCAACTCACCGGCGATACTTGCCTCATGCAGCGAGAACGTGTACTCACCTGCTTCCGGCAGACGCACACTCACAGGTATCCACTCTAGAGCCAATACCTTATTGATAGCCAAGTAAGCCATGTTCCTGTCACCATAACGCATATACGTACGCAAGCTTGTACCATTGCCCAACAACTTCTCCAAATCGGCATTGATCTCATATTCGGCGGTGTATTGGTCGCTCACCAGAATACCCATCATATCTTCCGTTTGTTCGTTGTTCAGCACGATATATGCTTGTTGTTCAGGAACATTCTCCGGCTCTGCTTCTTTGCGGTAACTCGGAGCAGAAGCCACACGTTTCGCCGTGCCGAACGTTATCGTTCCTGTCTCCGGAGCCTGAATCAGGAAGGCACTCGACGGAGCTAACTTGGTTGTTGCAGTAGGCAACTGATTATACTCCTTGAAATCGACGTCTGGTATATTCACAAAGTTCACTAGTGTCCCGCTTCCTGTATAGGTAATCGTTCCCTGATAATTAGCCATGTACGGGTTCGCAATCAAGTTCCAGCCTTGTGCATAGCCCGGAGTCGAACCTGTGTTATGCGCCGTAACGGCTATCTGATCTTTGTGCGTCTCGCTCACAGCTCCTGACTCGCCGCTCGTCGTCCATGAACCATCTCCCCATGTTCCGCTCGGTAAGGTCAGTGGCATTCGGATGATAGAGAATGCCTTGCCACTCGGACGTTTGGCGGTCATCACATATCCGCTCGAAGGAGTTAGTGTCGCAGGAACAGCGGTGTTGCCAGCGGCCCCGTACTCTTTCCAGTTTGCACCGCTGCCGACACCCTCCTGTACGTACGTTGCACGGCTCGCACCATCGTAGTACCGCAGACGGATGTTCGCTGAGGGTCCTACAGAAGGCTCTACGGTGCAGT
>CAMJDT010000022.1 GCA_946404495.1 uncultured Bacteroidales bacterium | reverse complement strand
GCGAGGATCGGCAGCACGGCGCCGTTCATGGTCATGGAGACGGACATCTTGTTCAGAGGTATACCGGCGAAGAGGACCTTCATGTCCTCGAGGGAGCAGATGGACACACCGGCCTTTCCGACGTCGCCGACGACGCGCATGTTATCGGCGTTGTAGCCGCGGTGGGTCGGGAGGTCAAAAGCGACGGACAGACCTTTCTGACCGGACGCGAGGTTGCGGCGGTAGAAAGCGTTGGACTCCTCTGCGGTGGAGAATCCGGCGTACTGACGGATGGTCCAGGGACGCAGCGGATACATGGCGCTGTACGGGCCACGGAGGAAGGGAGGAATACCCGAGACGTAGTCGAGGTGCTCCATGCCCTGCAGGTCCTCTTTGGTGTAGATCGGCTTGACGTCGATGAGTTCGGGCGTCTGCCAGTCGGCGTTGTTCGGGCCAACAACCTTGCTGGCCGAAACTTGCTTAATGTTGATATCTTTAAAATTCGGCTTCATAGCGATTATTTTTTAAGAAGTTGTTGGTTAAACGATTTGAGGGTCTCGAGGACGTTGCAACGGACGTGGATGAAGTTCTGGATGCCGAGCTTCTGGAGGTCCTCCATGCAAGCCGGCGCACCGGCAACGATGAAGAGCTCTTTGGCGTTCTGGAGTTTTTTCCAGGCTTTGGGAGCGAGGTCGGCGTACTCGTCGTCAGACGAACAGAGGACGATGATGTCCGCTTTCGCCTTGCGGGCTGCCTTGATACCTTCGGCGATGGTAGCAAAACCGTTGTTGTCGATGACCTTGTATCCTGCGCACGCGAGGAAGTTACAACTGAACTGCGCACGCGCGATACGCATGGCGAGGTTACCGATGGTGAGCATGAAAGCAACCGGCTGTTTCTTAGCGCCTTCGGTCTCTAAGCGCAGTGCCTCGAACTCTTCTGCAGCACGTGCAATCGGCAGCGTCGGGAGCGCGTTCTCGCAAGAACTACCGCAACCGCAAGCAGCCTGTTTCTTATCCGTCTTGCAGGTGCAAATACTGCTGCAAGCACCGGCGTCGGCTTTAATCTTCTTAGCGGCTTTCTCGGTGAAGTTGGGGAACTGGTTGGAGCCCAAGAGGATCTCTTTGCGCTTAGCAACGTCGCCGAGACGTGCTTTGAGGTTAGCGGCAACAGCCTCCTGCACCTTACCGTTGACGATCATCTCGTAGAGACCGCCTTGCTCCTGGATAGCGAGGAACTGCTTCCAAGCCTCAGCAGCGAGGCTGTTGGTGAGGTTCTCCAGGTAGTAGGAACCGGCAGCGGGGTCGATGACCTTATCGAAGTGCGCCTCTTCCTTGAGCATGAGTTGCTGGTTGCGGGCGATACGCTCTGCGAAGTCGGTCGGACGCTCGTAGGTAACGTCGAAGGGCGTTACGAGGATCTCGTCCACACCGGCCAGAGCAGCCGACATAGTCTCGGTCTGCGAACGGAGCAGGTTCACATAAGCATCATAGATGGTCATATTGAAGCGCGAGGTCTCGGCGCTGACGTTCATCTTAGCAGCCTCACGCAGGGCGGTGGTGAAGATAGGAGCCTTGTAGCTCTCTACGATCTTAGCCCACAACAGACGTGCGGCGCGGAACTTAGCGATCTCCATGAAGTAGTTACCACCAATACCCATATTGAAACGGATTTCGCGGGCAGCGAGGTAGTTAGGAATACCGGCTTCGGTCATCATCGTCATGTACTCGGCACCCCAAGCGAGGGCGTAGGCGAGCTCCTGTGCGCAGTAAGCACCGGAGTTGTTGATCACGACGCTATTGACACCTACGACGCGGTAGTTAACGAGCGTCTTGCAAGCATGAACGGCTGCAACGAGTTTCTCGGTCACTTGTTCGCGGCGGAGACGTTTGCCCTTCAGCAGCATCTGCTTCATCGGGTCCACATTGATGGAGCCATAGACCGACTTGAAGTCATATCCCATGCGGCCGTAGTAACGGACGAGGATATTGGCCAACTCGGGCGCCTTGCAGGGGCAGATAGTGAAGTTGATGGCGATAGCGCGCGCATCGATGTCCTTCAAGAGGTTCTTGATGAACCGATAGTTCAGACGTTCGCTATCCAGGCAGAAGCCGAGCGAGGTGATACCCTTGTTGAGTACCTCGAGGGCTTTGGCGTTGGCCTTGCGAGCCGACTGACACGCACAGATGTTCTGGCGGATGTACCACTCATTATTAGTACGCGTACCGCGCACGTACGGGAATTGGCCGGGAGCCGACACGGTAGTCCTCAGACCACGCAGATCCTCCTGACGGTAGAAAGGCTGCACGTTGAAGCCTTCCGGGGTGCGCCAAACGAGCTTCTTGTCGAAATCAGCACCCTTCAGATCGGTGACGATCTTCTCCTTCCATTCCTTGGTGGAGATGGCAGGGAAATCAGCCAACAGATTGAGTTTTTCTTCTGACATGATTTGTTAGATTTAATTTGTTGTATGTTTATTATTATTCATTTCTTGGTTCTGGGTTCTTAGCCCCCGAGGGGCACGATAATTCCTCGGTTCTCGGAGAGCGATCCCCCTTAAAAGCCTGCAAATTTACTGCTTTTTTTTGATATAGCCAAATAAAAATGCAAAAAAATATCACTTTCTGTTCAAAAACTGCTTTTTGAGGCCTTTGGGAGTGCTTTTCGCACGCTATTTAGTCCGGAAACTCCATCAGATAGGCCTTGATGAAGGCATCCAGGTCACCGTCCATGACGGCGTTGACATTGGAGGTCTGGTAGTTGGTGCGGTGGTCCTTGACGCGGCGGTCGTCGAACACGTAGGAGCGTATCTGACTACCCCACTCGATCTTCTTCTTGCCGGCTTCGACCTTAGCAGCCGCCTGACGGCGTTTCTCGAGTTCGAGTTCGTAGAGTTGCGAGCGCAGGTGACGGAGAGCGTTCTCTCGGTTCTTAGGCTGGTCGCGCGTCTCGGTGTTCTCGATGACGATCTCGTCGGGTTGGTTGGTCAAGGGGTTGACGAACTTATAGTGCAACCGTACGCCCGACTCCACCTTATTGACGTTCTGTCCGCCGGCGCCGGAGGAGCGGAACGTATCCCAACTGAGTCCGGCGGGATTGACCTCCACCTCGATGGTGTCGTCGATGAGCGGCACGACGAATACGCTGGCAAAGGACGTCATGCGTTTACCTTGTGCATTATAGGGGCTGACGCGCACGAGGCGGTGCACGCCGTTCTCGCTCTTGAGGTAACCGTAAGCCATATCGCCCTCGATGTTGAAGGTCACGGTCTTGATACCGGCTTCGTCGCCGTCCTGGAGGTTGGTGATCGTCACCTTGTAGTCATGCTTCTCGCAGTAACGCTGGTACATGCGCATCAGCTGCTCCGCCCAGTCCTGGGCTTCGGTGCCGCCCGCGCCGGCTACGATCTTAAGAACGGCCGGCATCTGGTCTTCCTCGTGGGATAGCATATTCTTCATCTCGAGATCTTCCACCTCTTGCAGTGCATGTGCATAGGCCTGATCCACCTCTTCTTCGGTGACGAGTTCGTCCTTGTAGAAGTCGAAGGCGAGAGATAGTTCGTCGGTCGCGGCGCGTACGCCCTCATAGCCTTCGATCCAGCGTTTGATGGACTTCACCTTACGCATCTGCTGCTCGGCGGCCTTGGCGTCGTCCCAGAATCCGGGCGCCTGCGTGTGCAGTTCCTCCTCCTCCAGTTGCATGCGTTTCTCGTCGATCTGCAGGTACTGCTTCAGTTTCTCCGCCCGAAGTTGGATATCTTTCAGTTGCTCAATGGTAATCATAAATGTCTATATTAATTCCTAATCAATTCCTGCCCTGTAGCGTCATACCTCGTGCCATCCGGCATTTCGATATAGAGTCGTCCGTTAGAGATGACCTTACGCGGAGTGTTGCGACGGTCATCGAAGAGGGCATCGAGGCCTTCCACGGGTTCTTCCTCGGTGGTGAAGGTACCCGACTGTGCGCCTACGTAGCTGCGGTCGTCGTCCATCGCATCGAGGCTGTAGGTATAATCCTGACCGGGTTCGAGTCCGCCGACCGATACTTGCAGCGTCTCGGACGAACCGCCGGTAGAGTCACGACGAGCGATGAGGCGGTCGGGGACGGCAAAGATCTGGTTGATGATGTTATTATCGCGGTCCACCTGATAGGTGACTACAAGCATTCCGTTCTTATAGATACGCAGTTCGTAGAGTACGGCGCCTGCTACGGTGTCCCAGGTGATGGTCACGGAGTTGGTCTCGATGCTGTCTACCACTACCTCCTGCTCTACCTCGGGCATATAGAAGAGTGCGCGGAGCGTCGTGTCGCGGGTGAGGATGAACTGTTTGGGATTCTCGGTCGTACCATCGGACCACATCTGGAAGGCGAAGCCCTCGTCGGCCTGTGCTTCGAGGTAGATCTCCGTGCCTTCGGGATACGTACCGGTACCGTTGACGAAGCCGTGGTCGGCTATAGCCGTGACGCTATAGATCGGCAGTTGGGTGACGGTGAGACGCAGCGTTATGATACTGTCGCAACCGGCACGGGTTGAGAGTTCGGCAAAGTATTCGCCGGACTGCATGATCTCTTGTTCGTTCCAAATGTAGGGCAGACGGTCTTCGCGCACAGAGACGATTTCTTCGATATGATAGGTAGGATTGACGCTGAGGTTGATGATGAAGACGGAGTCGCAACCGCCATGTTGCTGAACGGTCAGCTCGTACGTGCCGGGGTCAGTGAATTCCTCGCCGCGCCATGTAAAGGCTTCGCCTTCGCAGGTCATGGCATCTATGATCAGCGTATCCGGCTCGCAGGGAATCTCATCCTCCTCGAAGCTGAGATAGAGAACCACCATCGAATCGCATTGGGTCATATTGGAGAGGATCGTGCTGTAGGTGCCGGGTTCGGTCTTTTTGTCGCAGATGAAGAGATAGGTCTGACCCTGCTTGATGGTCGCATTGATGACCGAGTTGTACGTCGGGCAGTCCTCACCCTCCTTGGTATAGGAGGTCGTTACCTCGGTGCCGAAGTCGAAGAGCAGCGTGTCGCTATCCACGATCAGGGTATAGCGTCCTCTGCCTAAGGAAGTCAGGTCGTACTGGATGGCGTTCTCCATCGGATAACCATCTACGGGCATTGTTACCTGCTGACCAGCCGAATCCAGCAACATAGGCGTGCTGTTGTTCAGCTCCGTGACCATCAGTTTCTTGTGCGAGAGGCAGATACGGCGTTCCTCCTCTTCCTGGCTGATATCTTCCCCTACGGGATCATTACCTTGAGGCGTTGTACCGTTGGTGCAACCGCTGCCGGCACCGATATAGAGTTTATCCTCGTTGTAGCGAAGCTTGATGTAGAAATCGAAGCAACCGCCTACCGAGCAGACGTATTCGTTGTTGGTCTGGTCGAGGTAGATATCCGAGGTGGAGTACTCATCCAGAGGCACGGTCCAAGCGGTCTGGTTGTCCAGGTCATAGAGCTTGCAACGGTCGCCGACAGAGAGGTTGACGTGCGCGAGGTACTGCTCGTAGGGCGTCGACTCGTTCTCGAGGAAATATCCGTCGTAGGTTGCCGAAACGAGTTCGCTGGTGTTCGTAATTAGGATGCCGTAGTTCTGCGCAAAGGCCATTACTGCCATCATCCAAACTGCAAAAAGGGTAATGATTTTTTTCATATCTTCGTCTGTTTTTATGTTATTCCACACAATTAGCGTGCAAAATTACAAAATATTTTGCATATATGCAAATAAAATCGCAGATTTCGCAAGAATTCTGCGATTTTCCATCAATAAGGGACCTTGTCCCGGCTCACTACATCATTCCATCATTCCATCATTCCATCATTCTATCAATCTCCCTCGGGCGTCGTATAGCCTGCCGTCGGGCATCTCAATATAGAGACGACCGTCACGGAGCAGTTTGCGCGGAGCGGTACGACGATCGTCGAAGAGGGCATCGAGCCTATCGACCGGTTCTTCCTCCGTCGTGAAGGTACCCGATTGTGCACCTACGTAGCTGCGGTCGTCGTCCAAAGCATCGAGGCTATAGGTATAATCCTGACCGGGCTCCAAGCCGCCGACATTCACCTGCAGCGTCTCCGACGAACCGCCTGTGGAGTCCTTGCGAGCGATGATACGCTCCGGTCCTGCAAAGGAGGCATCGATGATGTTATTGTCCTTATCCACCTGCAGCGTCACCACGAGTTCGCCGTTCTTAAAGATACGCAACTCATAGAGCGTCGCACCCGGAACGGTATCCCAGGTGATCGTGACGGAATTGGTCTCAATGCTGTCAACTACCACCTCTTGCTCCACTTCGGGCATATAGAAGAGGGCACGCAGCGTCGTGTCGCGCGTCACGACAAACTCCTTGGGATTAGTCACACCGCCGTCGGACCACATCTGGAACTCAAATCCCTCGTCCGGCACGGCAGTCAGATAGATACGCGTGCCTTCGGGATAGGTTCCCGTACCGTTCACGCGACCGTGGTCAGCTACTACATTGACCGTATAGATCGGCAGCGCCGTTACCGTGAAGTGCAGGGTATGCACGCTGTCGCAACCCGTGGAGGCTATGTATTCCTTGCGGTAGTCGCCCGACTGAGTGATCGTCTCGCCTTGCCACGTATAGGGCAACTTATCCTCACGTACGGAGACGATATCCTCAATGAGGTACTTAGGATTGACGCGTAGCTGCAGCGTATAGATGGAGTCGCAACCGTCAATCGTCGTCAGGCTATCCGTATAGATGCCGCTCTTCGTGAGCGTTCGGCCGTGCCATTGGAAGGTGTCGCCTTCGCAGACTTCCGATTCCTCCGTGAAATAGTATACCGGCGGCATATTCAGTTCCAAGATGCAGATACTGTCGCAACCCTCGACGGATTGCAAGGTATCCACATATACTCCGCTCTCGGTATACACCGTGCCGTGCCACGTGAACGTAAGCGCCCCGCAGAGATTAAAGGTCTCGGTAAACTCGTACGGCGTACTACAGGGTATTGCCTGATAATTGGTGAACGAGTTCCAATACTCTGCTGCACGATAGGCAGATATACTTGCCTGAGGTACATATACCGGAATCGAATAGGACATTCCGCTAAACACAACATCTTGACCCGTACTTGGGGGCGTGGTTGCATAACATGTTATCTTTGATATGGACGCACACTCCGTAAATGCGTATTTTCCAATATACGTCGTAGTACTCGGCAAAGTCAGTTCTCGTAGTGATCTACAATCACTAAAGGCCATATTGCCAATGCTTGTCACGCCTTCAGGAATCGTCACATAATGCAGATACGAACAACCGGTAAAGGCACCTGTATTAATGAGCGTTACATTGTCAGGAATAACCAGAGTATATGCGGCAGAGCAATTTTGGAACGCAAATGCTCCGATTGTGGTCAGTCCTTCCGGCAGTTCTATATAATAGATATGCGAACGGTATTCCGCCCACGGCGCATCTGTTCCGGCTGCATTATAATCTGTCATTGCTCCGCTTCCGGTGATCGTCAGCGTACTATCGGCGAGAGTAAATTCCCACGTCAGACTGTCACCACATGTGCCGGAGGGTATTTCGGGTTCCTGTTCCCGCTCGACGATATTGACATTCTCCTCGTCGATGTAGAAGACACCTGCTTCGAGGGTAGCTGTATTGAGTTGAATCAGTCCCGCTTCGCCGGCCTGCAGCGTACCGCCATAGAGGCTGATCTCCCTCACATAGGTCTCCTGAGAACTGGATATCACCTCCTCGATGGCATAGCCGGATTCGGCGGATACGAAGGCATTATCGCCTCGCATGATGAGCGACACTTGGCCATTTCCGATAGCCGTGGATTCAATCACGATAGCCGAACCGCCGGAGCTGATGCCGGAGTACTGCGGTGAGCTGACCGACACGAACTCCGTATTGGTTGATTCGATGCGTCCGTTCACGATCTCCGCCTCGCCGGACTTGATATACAGTCCCACATTACCCAGACAGTTGCCCTCGATACACCAGCGGGCATAACCGGAGGCATAGAGTGCGGTTGTTCCGAAGGTCGTAGACGAGGTGGAGATCATTGCGCTCTCATGGATATGAATAAACGGCACATAGGCGGTGTCGCCGTATTCTACCTGATAATCGGCGTACTGCTCGCCTGTATTGGTTGTCCACAGCGTCTCGCCGTCCGCCGTAGGTGCATAGAGAAAACCATTGGACTTGACACCGTATTTCTGTGCATCGATGATACCGTATACATCTACGCGTACACCGTTGGCAATACTCATATATTGCGAACTCGTGGCACGATAGTATACGTCGGTTCCATATTGGATATTATGCCCTGTAGCCGCTCCTACGCGGTCGACGGTGATGGCATTCTGCTGCGCTACGATCGTCACGCTCATATCGATGACGAGGTGCGAGAAGTAGCCGTTCGTAGCCGTGCGGGGATTGACATCCTTCAGGGTCGAGCCCGTCACATAGATGAGATCCGCGATCGACGAACCCGAAGCCTGATCCACGATCATTCCGCCCACCTGCTCATCCGATGAGGTGATGATGAGTTCGCCGTGCGTGAGGTCGATGAGCCGGTAATTGCCATTGGTGCGCACTAACGAGTACCCGTTCAGGTCTAGGGTCAGCGACCGCGATGCCTCGTACATCGTCTCTGTTCCGAGCCAGAGGGTCGAGGTCATCTGGATATCGCTCATGAGCTGAATCGCGCTCCCCGACGCTGCCGTCAGGAAGGCATTAGACAGCTCTTCTGCGGTACTCACGGCGATCGTCGTAGGCTGATCATTGGTGACGAAGCGTATCTGATAGGTCGTGGTCGAACTGCCGTCTGCGGCAGTTACGGTAAGCGTCGTCGGGGTACCGTTGAGCAGACCGTGCGAGATCTGAATCTCGTTGCCGCTCAGCGTGCGTCCGGGGAACGTGACGGTTGAATCCGCCGAATTGGTCAGACTTCCCGCTCCGCGAACGGCCACGATATTGGTCGGCAGTTCAGTTGTTCCCGCAGGCAGTTCATATTCCTGCACACCTGTGGCGTCGGGGTCGAAGGCCGTCCATTCACGGCCATCAATATAGAGCCTTTGTATCCGGGAGGAATAGATCAGCTCCACATCGTCCACATAGAGACTGTTGCCCGCATAGAAGCCGCTGGAGGCACGGAAATTCGGATAGTTGGATGCCGAGAGGAGGATGTTCATCTTCTCCGGCAGCGAGTCGTTGAAATAGTAGATCGGCACTTTGATCTGCGTCCAATCATTATAGGTCGCTTTTTCGCGGAACCACCCTTCCGCTACTTGCGAAGCATAGCTATCCGTGGTACAGGCGTTGGCATCCAGTGCCTGACGGATGTCGCTCTCCTCGTCGGTGACGCTATATTGGGTGCAATTGCCCGACAGGTTCTTATACTCACTGCCCTGAGCCGTTCCACGCCAGGCGTAATAGAGCAGGTGGAAGTCTTCATAGGCTGCATTACTGCCGGTACGCTTGATCCACACCACCATCGTATCCGGGCGATAGGTCCAATCGATGCCGCCCGAGACACCATATACCTTTTGGTTGACGGCGGTGAGGCTGGGCATATACAACCAGGGCGAACCCAAGCTCACATATCCGGGGTATATCTCGGTAATCCCGGCAAACCCGACGTCCTGATCTTGTACCATCATGCAGTACCCTGTCCGACCGCTATCCCGGTGGGCAAAATTGAACTTCATGCCGAACTGCTCCACATTGTTTGCATTCCAGTCGGCCGGCTGAATATTACCGTCAAAGGTCGGCGCACTCCAGTCCTCAAACGAACGGTTCGGCACCTGCTGCGCCATCACCGTTGCAATCGCTACACTCGCGATTAGAAACAACATCGCTCTTTTCATATCTTCCTTGTCAACTAATAGATTCTCTGATTATTTCATTTTAGCCCGCAAAGGTACTGTTTTTTTTTGATATACACAAAAAAAATCGCAGAATTTATCATTATTCCGCGATTTTTGCTCTTGAAAATGGTTCGAAAATGACTCGGGAAAGTCTCGAGAATGGCTCGGTGAAGTCTGGGAAAAATTTTGGGTGACTAAACCTTTGTCAAAAACGGGACTATTGTCCGTGTGCGGAGAGGAGGGCATCGGCTTCGGATTGGAAGCGGAGGGCCGCAGCTTCGTCGCCGAGTTGACGGGCAAACTCCGCGCGCCAGGAGAGCGTCATCGCAACGCTGTACCAGCCATAGGCGGAGCGGTTGTTGTGTTCGCGTCCGAGTTCAACCGCCCGATCGATGACGGGTAGTCCTTCCTCGTAGCGTCCCTGCCTAAGGTATAGATAGGCGGTGTTGGCATAGACGAAATAGGCTACCTCGAGGTTGTCGGAAAGGGAGAGGTCAAGGGGAGCGATGACGTCGGCAGCCTCATCGAGGATCTGACGGGCGAAGTCATAGTCACCGAGGTCGGCCGCGAGGTAACCGTTGTTGGAGAGGACGAGGGCGTAGGACTGACGTGTGACGGAGTGATCGGCGTACAGTTCGCGGCTGATGCGCAGTGCCTCGCGGGTATGATGGAGGCTACGCTCGGCATCCTGGGTGTAGTAATAGATGAAACCGAGGTTCTGGTGGGCGTCCTGAATGTAGGACATGACATTGCGGGGATATACTTCGCTGAGTCGTGAGGCGTTATTGAGCACGGCGTTGAAGTAGAGTTCGGCCTTCTCGGGGTTGTAGGTATCGCCGGGCGCGGCATAGATGAGACCGATGTTTTGGCAGACATGAATGAGCCGGAGGTCGGTGAAATAAGGCGTGAGGGTGTTATAGACCGTGCGGTCGTTCTTATGCGCCTCGAGGAGCGAATCCATGCGGAGGAAGTGGTCGAGTGCCTCGGGCATCATCCCTAAGTGGAAATAGGATACACCCTTACCGTGGAATCCGGCTATCTGCATCCAGACGAGTGAGGGGGCGTCCATTTGCTCGAGTCGAAGGAGCGCCGAATCGATCTCAGCGAGCCAACGGAGGCCTTCCTGAAGGTGCATCTGCTGAATCTCGTTGGAGGCGATCTGGTTGGCAATGAGGATGCGTTCGCCCTCTTTCTCCATTTGCAGCGAGGGATCCGTGACGCGGTCGAGAGCTGCGATCGCGCGATAGTCGTAGTCGAGGCTGCGGAGGTAATCGCCGGATTGGTAGTAGAGTTCGCCGGCGTATTTGTAGAGTTCCTCGCGGTGCCACGGGTCGAGTGCGGCAGTGTCGGTAGCCTCTACAACGAGGGCGGCACGATCGAAGCGGCGTTGCTCAAGCAGATAGGCGATATAAGTCATTCGCGCGCGGGCGTCGTCGGGGAGGAGGAGGGTGAGTTGCTCGTAGAGTTGCTCCACCTTATTCATATTATCCTGCCCGCCCGCGAGCATGAGGACGTTGGCCTGACGGAGGATGGCATCGTAGAGGCTTTGGATAGCCGTCTCTTTCTCATCGGCCTTGGCTGCGAGTTTCTGCTGCGCATCTTGGATCTCGCGCAGGTCTTGGATCTCGGTGGTGATCTGTCCGATGAGGTTCTGCTGCTCGTAGAGGGCGATTGCCTCGTCGAAATTACCTTGACGGACGAGGGCGACGATCTGCTGTTCGGAGTCAGAGAGGCGGGTAAGGTCGAGTCGCGCGAACTTATCGACATAGGTATCGAGGGTCTGGAGTTGGCGGTCGTAGCGCTCGCTGATACGCAGCAGTTCGGCTTCGTACTCGTCGGCCCGCAGTTGTCCTTCGCGCAACTGCTTCTCCACGCGTGCTACCTCCTGTTTGTACTGCCGGTCGTAGGAAGCCGAGGAGGCGCGGTTGTAACTGTCCTTGAGGGCGCGGAACTTATCGCTGCGACACATGACGATCTCGAAGACACCGTCGCCGGAAGATACGTTCCATTGTTCGACAGCTTCCTTGTTGAATATCTCATAGCCGTCTTTCTCGATGGAGCGCACCTGCACGCGGTCGCCGGGTTTGAGGGTACGGAACTCGAGGAGGAAGGCACCGTTCTTGTCGGAAACGGTGCTTTGGGCGTTGAGGACTTGGATCTCGACGGCCTTGAGGGGTTTCTTCTTGGCCGAGAGATCGTATTCGAGCATTTGTCCCTGTTGGCGGGTCTGGGCAAAAAGAGCTGCGGTAAGCATTAGCCCTATTACTAGAACACAATACTTTTTCATATTTTTTACCTTTCAATTTTCTTATCTCGTTTAACTCGAACGATTATTTCAATTTTCAATTTTCATTAAGAAGACTGCATTTTTGGAGGGGGATTCGTCTTCGCGGGAGATGGTTCGGTAGCCGTCTAAGGAGATGACGAGCGGTTTGGTCTCCGTCTGTTCAGCGACGGGGAAGCGGAGTGAGTAGGCTCCATCTTCGTCGGTGAGAGTCTGCCGGTCACCCACTTGCACGGTGACACCCGCGAGGGGGCGGTCTTCGTAGTCGTCGGAGGCCTCATAGATATGTCCGGCAAAGAGGGCGTAGGAGTCATCGCGTCGGATCGGGAGGGCGATATCTTGGCAAGTGCCCCACCCTATACGGATGAGGGTATCGATTGGAGCGAAGTTACAATCGGGAAGGAAGACGAGGCGGAGGGTTTGTCCGCGTCGATAGCCGCCAACGGAGCCAAGGTCGACGCTATCGCCGGGTCGGGAAACGGGATAGGCTCCGCCGGATAACTCGATCGCGGCTTCGTTCCAGAGGGGAAGGGCGTCTGTGGCCTCGGTGTCGAAGGTAAGACAGCGAAGGCGCACGGGGATAGCGAGGTAATAGAAGAGGCCGAGGAGGATAAAGGCCGCGAGCGTGAGGGCAGCCGTGAAACGGCGGCGCCGACGACGCTGACGCTGCCAGAGGACATCGAAGTCCACAGAGAGCATCCGGCTGACGATACGCACGAGGGCTTTCTCACGACCTACTTCGGCGATATTGACCGCGAGCAGTTCTCGCTCAGGGTGCAGGGCTGTGTAGTCGCGGAGCGCCTGCGGAAGGAGGTCTGCGACATTTGCCGTTTGAGCAGCGTCGGTTGCCGTTATCAGGGGAATGATATCCGCCTCGCGACCGCAGGCGATGAAGGTCTCGACCTCGCGATTGACCCACTCGGAGCGGGCGGAGGAAGCAGAACAGATGACGATGAGGTAACGGGAGGAGAGGAGTTGTTCACGAAGTGCTTCCTGCAGCACGCCGGTATTCAGGTCCTCCTGGTCACGAAAGATCGGACGCAGGTAACGCGAGTCGGAAAACTCGTTGTGAATACTATTGGGCAACCGATACCGCTCGAGGCGGCGATGCAGCCACACGGCTACAGCCTGATCGCGGTGACTGTAACTGATAAACGCATATCTTTTGTACTCAGACATAGACCTTGTGTTAATTGAGGCTGCAAAGATACAAAAAATAATTGATATTTTCAAATTTATGATTTCAAATTTTCATTTTTTTTGCAAAAACTGCGTTTTTATTTGCATATGTGAGAAAAAAGTTGTAATTTTGCACGCGATTTTGGAAAATAACGCATTTTATAATGTAAAATCGTGGAACGTTAACTATAAAAAAACAGGAGATATATACTATGGCACAACAGCAACAGAATCCCGGTACGCTGTACAACGCACTGACAGCGGGCAGCAAAATTATCGGAACCGTGATAGCCGATTCGGATATTCGAATTGACGGTCAATTGGAAGGCGACCTGCAGTGCTCAGGCAAAGTAGTCATCGGAGAGAAAGGTCTCATTAAAGGCACCGTGAGCTGCCAGAACGCAGAAATAATGGGAAAACTCGATGGCAAGATCGACGTGCGTCAGACCCTCGCTATGCGCGCATCATCCGACCTGAAGGGCGAAATCAAGACCCAAACACTCATCGTGGAGCCGAACGCGAAGTTCAACGGAACCTGCTCGATGAATAACGTGGAGAACAAGGCAGCGAAATAATGTATGTACTAAGGACAAATGTACCATGTACGAAGGATTTACGAAGGGGATAAAGGACGAAGGTCAATCGTACATTCAATAAATCGTACATAAATGGTACATCGTAAATTTGTAAATCGTACATTTTAATAACCAACATATCATGAGAATCAAACCCTTTAAGGGGATTCGTCCCCCGAAGCAGTATGTACTGCAAGTGAATTCACGTCCCTACGACGTGCTCAACAGCGAAGAAGCCCGCGCAGAAGCTGCCGGCAACGAGAAGTCGCTGTATCACATCATCAAACCCGAAATCAACTTCGAGCCCGGTACCGACGAGCACGATCCGAAGGTGTATCAGAGTGCACGCGAGCACTTCGACCTCTTCCGCAAGAACGGCTGGTTAGTGCAAGACCCGAAGGAATATTACTATATATACGCCCAAACGATGGGAAACCGTACGCAGTACGGATTGGTGGTAGCCGCGTGGTTTGAAGACTACATGCAAGGCCGCATCAAGAAGCACGAACTCACCCGTCGCGACAAAGAGGAAGACCGAATGAAACATGTGCGTGTCAACAACGCCAACATCGAGCCGGTCTTCTTTGCCTACAAGCACGTGGACGAACTGGACGCCATCATCGCCCGCTACACCGCCAAAGAGCCGGAGTATGACTTCGTGGCTGAGATCGACGGATTCGGACATAAGTTCTGGATTATCGACGACGACAAGGACATCCAACGCATCACCGAACTGGTAGCTAAGATTCCCGCTATGTACATCGCTGACGGTCACCACCGCAGTGCCGCAGCCGCCCTCGTGGGCAATGAGCGCAAGCAGCAGAATCCGAATCACACCGGTAACGAGGAGTACTGCTTCTTCCTGGCCGTCTGCTTCCCCGACAACCAGCTCAATATCATCGACTACAACCGCGTAGTGAAGGACCTGAACTGTCTCACCGAAGCGGAGTTCCTCAAAGCCCTCGAGGAGGACTTCATCGTGGAGAAGAAGGGTGCCGAAATCTATCGTCCCGACCGTCTGCATAATTTCTCGCTCTATCTCGGCGGTAACTGGTACAGCCTCACGGCTAAGCCCGGTCGCTATGACGACAACGACCCGATTGGTGTGCTCGACGTGACGATCTCGTCGAACCTGATTCTGGATAAGATTCTCGGCATCAAGGATCTGCGCAGCGACAAGCGTATCGACTTCGTCGGCGGTATCCGCGGCTTGGGCGAACTGAAACGTCGCGTGGATAGCGGCGAGATGAAAGTAGCGCTCGCACTCTACCCCGTTACCATGCAGCAGATCATCGACATCGCCGACTCCGGTAATATCATGCCGCCCAAGACGACCTGGTTCGAGCCGAAGCTCCGCTCCGGTCTCGTGATCCACTCGTTGGAGGATTGATAATTCTTATCTCGGCTAAAGCCTCGAACGATCGGCAAAGCCGTACGACAATTGACAATTGATATTACAAGGTGCCCCTTTTTAGGGGCATTTTGTTTTTTTGTGCAAAAAAATTTGCGTATATCATTTTTTTTTTGTACTTTTGCGGCGTAAAATGGATAATACGCGAAAATACATAGCAATTCTGGCGGCGGTGCTCCTGGCGGGAGTGCTCTCGTCGTGCAGCATCAAGACGCGCATCAAGCGTGCGGATAAGAAATTTGAGATCGGCGAATACTACGACGCCGGCGAGATATACAAACAGGTGTACGGTCGTCTGTCGCCGAAGAAAGACAAGCCGCTAAAGGCCTATGTGGCCTTCCGGCAGGGTGAGTGCAACCGCATCCTGAACAACACCCGCGCGGAGTCGATGTACAAGAACGCCGTGCGCTATAAGTACGCTGCGCAGGACTCGATCGTGTATCTGAGACTGGCGCAAGTGCAGGCCTATCAGGGTAAGTACCGCGATGCGGAGAAGAACTACCAGATTTATCTGGACGGACACCCCGATAACTACCTCGCGCAAGCAGGTCTATACGCCTGCCGGCAGATGACAGAGTGGAAGAATAATCCCAGCCGTTATCGCGTGTCGCTCGCCAAGGAGTTTAACGCCAAGCGCACCTCTAACTTCGCGCCCGCCTTCATCGGTAGCGACGCCGACGCGCTGATGTTCACCTCCAACCGTCAGGAGAAGCAGAAAGGCAAGAAGACCTTGAAGCGTCCCAGCCCCGTGACCGGTCAGACCACGTTCAACCTCTACTCCACGCGCAAGAACCAAAACGGCGAGTGGGAGGAGATACAGTTGCCGGAGGGTCTCTACTCCGAACCCGAAGAGGCGGAGAGCGAGAACGACAGCACCTCCGGCGGCAAGGCCGCTATCGCCGAAATGGGAGCGTGCTGCTTCACGGGTGACGGCAAGACGATGTACTTCACCTACTCCAAGCCGATTAACGGTCAGGATATGGGTTCGAAGATCTTCCTCTCAATACGCACCGGCGGCGAGTGGAGCGAGCCGAAAGAGGTCAAATTGTTTCTGGACAGCACGATCAGTGTCGGTCACCCCTCCGTCAATCCTACCGGCGACACGCTCTATTTCGCGTCGGACGCTCCGGGCGGCTTCGGCGGCAAGGATATATGGATGGCGGAACGGGAGGAGGACAGTTGGATCAACGTGCAAAATTTGGGTCCGCAGATCAATACCGCCGGCGATGAACTCTTTCCCTCGATGCGGGCGGACGGCGTGTTCTTCTACTCGACGAACGGTCATCCGGGTTACGGCGGACTGGATATCTACAAAGCCGTTCCGCTGGGCTACGACACCGCCGGACTGATGACCTGGGACCTCTATAACTTGGGATTGCCGATCAATTCGCAAGGCGATGACTTCGGTATCACCTTCGAGGGTACGAGCGACAACGGATACTTCTCCTCCAACCGCGGACAGAAGAAAGGTATCGACTTCATCTACCGCTTCGTGCTGCCGGAGATGGTGTTTGCCGTAGAAGGTATGATTCAGGACAATAACGGCGAAGCGATCGCCAATGCCACGCTGCGTCTCGTAGGCGATGATGGCACCAATCAGAAGGTTCAGGCACGCCGCGATGGAACGTACCGACTAAATCTGAAGCGCAATGCCCGTTATGTCATGCTGGCGACCGCACGCGGCTATTTGAATCAGAAACAGGAACTAACGACCCGCGACCTGCGCGACAGCAAGACCTTCACGCAGGATTTCCAACTGATGATGATATCCAAACCCGTGACGATGGATAATATCTTCTATGAGTTCGGCAAGTGGGACCTGACGCCCGAGTCGGAGACGGGAATGCAGGCGCTGGTGAAACTATTGAACGATAACCCCAATATCACCATCGAGCTCTCGGCGCACACCGACATGAAGGGTGACAGCGTCTTCAACAAGCGCCTGAGTGAGAAACGTGCGGAGAGTTGTGTGCGTTACCTCATCGAACACGGCATCGACCGCGAGAGGCTGACGCCTGTTGGATACGGCAAGGACAAACCCGTGGTAGCGGATAAGGCGCTCAATAAACGCTACCGCTTCATCCCGGAAGGGCAGACGCTCACGCCTGAGTTTATTATGACGCTTACGGAAGAGCAACAGGAGATATGCAACCAAATCAACCGCCGAACCGAGTTTAAGGTGCTGCGGACAACGTACAAGTTGTACTAATTGATAATTGATAATTGACAATTGATATTTAATGAAACAATATCTGGAACTATGTGAACGCATTATGCGGGAGGGCGTCGTGAAGCACGACCGCACTGGAACGGGCACCCGCTCCGTTTTCGGGCATCAGATGCGTTTTGATATGAGCGAGGGTTTTCCCTTGCTGACGACCAAGAAACTGCACTTGAAATCGATCATCTACGAGTTGCTGTGGTTCCTACGCGGCGACACCAACGTGAAGTACCTGCAGGAGCACGGCGTCAGCATCTGGGATGAGTGGGCCGACCCCTGCGGTGAGTTGGGTCCCGTATATGGCCATCAATGGAGGTCCTGGCCGGACTATCAGGGCGGAACGATCGACCAGATCGCGAAGCTCGTGGAGCAGATCAAGACCAACCCCGACAGCAGACGGTTGCTCGTGTCGGCGTGGAACGTAGCGGAAGTGGACCAAATGGCCTTGCCGCCCTGTCATTGCCTATTTCAGTTCTATGTGGCGGACGGCAAGTTGAGCCTCCAACTCTACCAACGCTCGGCAGATGTGTTCCTCGGCGTGCCGTTTAACATCGCCAGTTATGCGCTGCTGCTCATGATGATGGCACAGGTAACGGGACTCCGTTGCGGCGACTTCGTGCACACGCTCGGCGACGCACATATCTACCTCAACCACTTGGAGCAGGTTAACCTCCAACTCACGCGCGAGCCGCGACCGCTGCCTACGATGACGTTGAATCCCGAGGTAAAAGACCTCTTCGCATTCCAATACGAAGACTTTACACTCAGTGACTACAACCCGCATCCGCACATTGCAGGCAAAGTAGCCGTATAATTGATAATTGACAATTGATAATTGATATTTTATGCTGAGCATCATAGTAGCAATCGCAGAAAATAATGCCATCGGTCAGAAGGGCGACCTGTTGTGTCATCTGCCTGCCGACCTCAAGCACTTCAAGGAGACCACATCCGGGCACACCGTTCTAATGGGGGAGCGCACCTACCTGTCGCTACCCAAGCGTCCGCTGCCCAAGCGCCGTAACATCGTGCTGACGGACGTAGCCGGTCGTACTTACGAGGGCGCCGAGATGGCCTACTCTATCCCCGAGTTGCTGGAGCTGGTAAAAAACGAGGAGGAGGCCTTCGTCATCGGAGGCGGAACGGTCTATCGGCAGTTCCTGCCCCTCGCGGACAAACTCTATATCACGCATATCCACCACGCATTCCCGGAGGCGGATACCTTCTTCCCTGAGATCGACCCCGCCATATGGCAGCAGACTGCGGCCGAGAAACATCTCGCAGATAAAGACAACCCCTATGATTTCACTTTTACAGAATATATTAAACGTAGATAAATGGATAAAAACACTTGGATCGGCTTTTTAATCATAGCCGCAATTATTGTAGGATTTTCTTTTTTACAGCGTCCGTCCAAAGAGCAACTGGCGGAACGCCAACGTCAGTACGACAGTATCGCACTCGTGCGTCAAGCCGAACACGAAGCCCAACTCATCGCCGACCAACTGGCTGCAGCAGAAGCCGCTCACGAGGACTCGCTGCGTCAGGTCGCTCAAGCGGATATACTGCAACAACAGATTCAGGCCGCTTACGGTAACTTTGCTCCCGCTGCGCAAGGCGAGGAGGAGACCTTTGTGATCGAGAACAGCAAGGTTCGCCTGCATATCGCTCGTCACGGAGGTCGTATCGAACAAGCCGAGTTGCTTGAGTATAAGGCATATGGCGACTCCGTCAACCCGCTGAGCCTCTTCCGCGGCAATGAGTCCGACTTCTCACTCACGCTCGTCACGGCTAACAACCGCGTGCTCGCAACCCGCAACCTCTATTTTGAACCCGTCGCAAGCGACAATCCGCTGAGCCTCACGATGCGTCTTAAGACCGACATCGAGAGCGCTTATCTCGACTTCGTGTATACCCTGCCCAAGGACGATTATATGATCGATTTCTCGATCCGCCCGCACGGTATGCAGCAGGTTTTGGCACAGAATATCAACTCCGTAGAACTGCTCTGGTACCAACTCATCCCGCAACAGGAGCGCGGTCGTAAGTTCGAGGAGCGCTACGCCCGTATCCAGTATATGCTGGTTGGCGGAGACATGGAGACGCTGTCCGAGCAGAAGGCGGATACCCAACGCGAGAATGCCCGTATCCGCTGGATCGGCTACAAGGATCAGTTCTTCTCCACCGTCATGATTGCGGACGAGGCTTTCACCTCCTCCGAGCTCGAGTCGCAACCCCAAGGCACCTACTCCGGCTATATCAAGGAGTACAGAACCAAGACGAGCGTTGCATTTGATATAACGGGTCAGAAGACCACCGACTTCCGCTTCTACTTCGGTCCGAACCACTACAACACCCTCAAGGCCTACGACGACGGCCTTGACAAGGAGCAGCGTCTCCACCTCAAGGAACTCGTTCCGCTGGGATGGAAGATCGTAGCGTGGATCAATAAGATACTGACGATACCGATGTTTGATCTGTTCATGTCGTGGGGTATGCATATCGGATTGGTGATTCTGCTCATGACGCTTGTTATCAAACTCATCATCCTGCCCTTCGTCTTCGCTTCCTATAAATCGAGCGCCAAGATGCGCGTGCTGCGTCCGCAGATCGAAGCCATCAATGCGCAGTATCCGCCCGAGAAGATGCAGGAGCGTCAGCAGGCCACGATGGCGCTGTACTCCCGCGCCGGAGTCAGTCCGATGTCGGGCTGTCTGCCGATGTTGTTCCAGATGCCGATCCTGATCGCGATGTTTTGGTTCTTCCCGACGGCTATCGAACTCCGCGGCAAGAGTTTCCTCTGGGCAGACGACCTCTCTACCTACGATGCCATCCTCTCCTGGGGTTATAACCTGCCGCTCATCGGTGACCACCTCTCGCTATTCTGCGTGCTGATGACCGTGACCAACTTCATCTACACTTTCGTGACGATGCAGTCGCAGGCTACGGATCCGAATATGAAGTTCATGAAATGGATGATGTACCTGATGCCGCTAATGTTCTTCTTCATCTTCAACGACTACGCTGCTGGTCTGAGCTACTACTACCTGCTCTCGCTCGGATTCACGATCTTGCAGACGATGATCTTCCGTTGGGCGATCGACGACCAGAAACTGCTGGCTGAGATGGAAGCTAACTCCAAGAAGAACGCCACGAAGAAGAAATCGGGATTCATGCAGCGCCTCGAAGCCATGCAACGCGAGCAGCAACGCCTCGCCCGCGAACAAGCCAAAGCACAACAACGCAGACATTAAATTGTCAAATTGTAAATCGTAAATCGTACATAATATTATGCGGATAGTTATTATTGGAACGGGTAACGTAGGCACGAGCCTGAGGGAGGCATTCCTTGCTAAGGGGATCACGACGGACTTTATCTCGTCGCGCACCCTGGAGGGGTTGCCCACGAATGCCGATGTGTATATCTACGCCGTGCGCGACACCGCCCTCGAGGAGGTCATTGCACGCGTACATGTACACGAGCGCGCGTTCCATTTACATACAAGCGGTGCGCTGCCGATCACGCTCTTCGGTCCCGACAAACCGCACGCCGGCGTGCTCTACCCCTTCCAGACCTTCTCGAAGGCCTCGCCGCTCACCGATTTCTCGTCCGTACCCCTCTTTATCGAGGCACGCGGCATCGATGACCTATCCGCCATCTATTCGCTCGCGCTCACCCTCTCCTCGCATATCTACGAGGCCTCCCTACCCGATCGCGAACGACTCCACGCTGCCGGCGTCTTTGCCAACAACTTCTCCAACCTCATGTGCTGTATCGCGGAGGATATCCTGCGCGGCACGTCGATACCCTTCAAGGCGCTGCTGCCTATCATCGACGAGACGGCCGCCAAGCTCCACCGACTTTCCCCGCGTGAGGCCCAAAGTGGTCCTGCGAGACGAGGCGACGAGGTAGTGATGAAGCGACACCGCGCGTTCCTCACGCCCGAGCAGCTGGAGATATATAACCTGCTTAGCCAAACTATCCAAAATCAACACAAGCCATGACAATACAAGACTTTATCCTCGCGAACCGCACCCGCATGTACGAAGAGTGGGCTTCGCTCATTCGTATCCCCTCCGTCAGTTGTCAACCCGAACATAAGGACGACATGCTTCGTTGCGCCGAGCGATGGAAACAACTGCTTCTGGAGGCCGGTGTTCAGAAGGCCGAAATCATGCCCTCCGACGGCAATCCATTCGTATATGCCGAATATAAGACCGACGCACCGGACGCTCCTACCGTCCTCGTCTACGGTCACTACGATGTGATGCCGGCTGAACCGCTGGAGCTCTGGAAATCCGATCCGTGGGAACCCTCTATCCGCGACGGACGACTCTATGCCCGCGGTGCGGACGACGATAAAGGTCAGACCATGATTCAGGCCAAGGCCTTTGAGTACCTCGTCTCGGAAAGACTGATGCACTGCAACGTCAAGTTCATCCTGGAGGGCGAAGAGGAGATCGGCAGCCCCTCGCTGGAGGCTTTTATCGAGAAGCACCGTGACCTGCTCGCCTGCGATATCATTCTCGTAAGCGACACCTCCATGATCGGCAAGGAGACACCTTCGATAACAACCGGTCTCCGCGGTTTGGCGTACTGGGAGATCGAGGTTACAGGCCCGAACCGCGACCTGCACAGCGGTCACTTTGGCGGTGCGGTCAAGAACCCCGTCAATGCACTCTGCGAGATGATCGCCCGCGTGGTGGACGACAAAGGACGTATCACGATTCCGCATTTCTACGACCGCGTGCTGCCTATCCCCGAGGAGGAACGCAAGATGATTGCCGAGATACCGTTCTCGCAGGAGAAATACAATAGCGCCATCGATGTAGATGACGTCTTCGGCGAGGAAGGCTACTCCACGCTGGAGCGCAACTCGTGTCGCCCCTCGTTCGATGTGTGCGGTATCTGGGGAGGCTATACCGGCGAAGGCAGCAAGACCGTACTGCCGAGCAAGGCTTACGCCAAAGTCAGCTGCCGTCTCGTGGCCAATCAAGACCACGAGGAGATATCGCGCCTCTTTAGTGACTATATGCAGGCGATTGCGCCCAAAGGCGTGCGCGTGAAGGTCACTCCGATGCACGGCGGACAAGGCTACGTCTGCCCGATTGATATACCCGCCTACAAGGCTGCCGAATACGGTTTCACCGTTGCATTTGGCAAACGACCCCTCGCAGCACGACGCGGAGGCAGTATTCCAATCATTTCGTCCTTCGAACAGATCCTCGGCGTCAAGACGATTCTGATGGGTTTCGGACTCGAGCAAAACGCGATCCACTCCCCCAACGAGTCGATGGACCTGGAGGTGTGGGAAAAAGGCATCGTGGCCGTGACAGAATTCTATCGGAAATTGAAAGGTGAAAATTGAAAGGACGAAGGACGATGTACGAAGGACGATATATTTACGAAGGAAATAAAGGACGAAGTTCGCGTAAATCGTACATAAAACACATCGTACATCCTTCGTACATCGTACATCGTAAATCGTACATAAAATAAGCCGCCAATTGGCGGCTTATTTTGTCGGGAAGACAGGATTCGAACCTGCGACCCCCTGGTCCCAAACCAGATATTCTACCGGGCTGAACTACTTCCCGAAAAGCCCTCAAATGTGTGCTATCACGACTTCAAAGCCGAAAGCGACTGCAAAGGTACTGCTTTTTTCTGAATTATGCAAAAAAAATTTGCATATTTGAAAAAAAAACTGTACTTTTGTACCAAATTTTGAAGAAATGATGGATTTTAGTCAACTTATAGCCCAAGAAACGCAGCTCCCGCGTGCCGGCGTGAAGGCAACGCTCACTCTGCTGGATGAGAAAGCAACGATACCTTTCATCGCCCGTTACCGCAAGGAGAAAACCGGTTCGCTGGACGAGGTTCAGATCGCTTCGATTGCCGAACTCTATCGCAAGTATCAGGAGATCTCCGACCGCAAGCAGACGATCCTCACGACCATCGAGGAACAAGGCAAACTCACCGATGAGTTGCGTCGGCGCATCGACGAGTGCTGGGACGCTACGGCGCTGGAGGACATCTACCTGCCGTACAAACCCCACCGCAAGACCCGCGCCGATGTGGCGCGCGAGAAAGGACTACAACCCCTCGCCGACCTCATCCGGGCAAACGCCGAAGGGCGAAAAGCGAACGGAGAGTTTGATCCCCGCCGCTACAACGAAGAACAGCTGCAAGGGGCGCGCGATATCCTCGCCGAAGAAGTCAGTCAGGACGAACGCGCGAGAAACGCTATTCGTCGTGCCTTCACCTATACGGCGACCCTATCCACCAAACCCGTCAAAGACCTGCAAGACACGCCCGAAGCGCAAAACTACCGCGATTACTTCGCCGTGCGCGAACCCCTCAAACGTATCTCTGCACACCGACTGCTGGCAATCCGCCGCGCCGAGAAAGAGGGATTCATTCGCGTGGATATATCGCCGGATACGGACGAATCGCTCGACAAACTCAGCCGCCTCTACCTACGCACCAACAACAGCGCCGCGAAGCAGTTTGAGCAAGCCATCGAAGACGGCTACAAGCGCCTCTTGAAACCCTCCATCGAGACCGAGTTTGCGGCACTGAGCAAGGAGAAAGCCGACACCGAAGCCATCCGCGTCTTCCAGGACAACCTCCGCCAACTGCTGCTCGATTCGCCCTTAGGCCAGAAGCGCGTGTTGGCCCTCGACCCGGGTTTCCGAACCGGCTGCAAACTCGTCATCCTCTCCGCGCAAGGCGACCTGCTCAAGCACGACGTCCTCTTCCTTCGGATGATGGAGAGCGCCGAGAAACTGAAGAAATACGTCAGCGACTACCGCATCGAGGCAATCGCTATCGGCAACGGAACAGCCAGCCGCGAGACCGAAGCTTTCGTGCATCAGGTACTCGGCGATGAGGTGCCCGTCTATGTCGTATCCGAGAACGGAGCCTCGGTCTATAGTGCGTCCAAACTCGCGCGCGAAGAGTTCCCCGATGAGGATGTGACCGTTCGCGGTGCCGTGTCGATCGGACGACGTTTGATGGATCCGCTCGCCGAACTCGTGAAGATAGACCCTAAGTCCATCGGCGTAGGCCAGTACCAGCACGATGTGGACCAGACGCGCCTGAAGGACAGCCTGAACCGCACCGTGGAGTCGGTGGTGAACTACGTGGGCGTAGATGTCAATACGGCGAGTCCGTACCTGCTGACCTATATATCCGGTCTCGGGCCGACCTTGGCGGAAAATATCGTGACGTACCGCCGCGAGAACGGGCCGTTCGCCGACCGTCAGGCACTCAAGCGCGTACCAAAAATGGGACCGAAAACCTTCGAACAATGCGCGGGCTTCCTACGTATTGCCGGAGGCACCAACCCGCTGGATAATACGGCTGTGCACCCCGAGCGGTATGCGGTTGCCAAACAGCTGATGCAGGCGCGTCAGGCAGCCGGCGACCAAGCCATCGACCTCCAACGCTTCGTCACAGACGAGGTCGGACTGCCTACTCTCACCGATATCCTGCACGAACTCGACAAACCGACGCGCGACCCGCGCACCGAGATCGAGGAGTTCCATTTCGACGAGTCAGTCCACACCATTGATGACCTCGCTCCGGGCATGATCCTGCCGGGTATCGTGACCAACATCGCCGACTTCGGAGCCTTTGTGGATATTGGCGTGCATAAGGACGGTCTGATCCACATCTCCCAACTCGCCGACCGCCGCGTCCGCTCACCGCAGGAGGTTGTCCGCCTCCATCAGCACGTTCGCGTCCGCATCCTCGATATCGACCGCCAACGAGGCCGCATCAACCTCACACTTAAGGTGAAAGATGAAATAATCGTTCGAGTGAAATAATCGTGCCCTTTGAGGGCTAAGAAACGAGATAAGAAAAGTGAAAGGGGAAAGGGGAAATCTTAAATTTTATATCTTAAATTTTAAATCATATAGCTATGTATTCCTGGGAAGAACCGAAACAGAAGCCTTACGCGATTTATATCCACGGCTTTGCCTCCAGTCCGAAATCTGGCACGCGTGCCTCGCTTGCTCGTGCCCTGCCCGAATACGAGTGGTTAGCGCCCGAGATCACGCACGACCCTTATGAGTCGCTCGCGATCCTCAACGAGTGGACGCACACCTTCCAACCCGCACTTATCGTCGGCACATCGATGGGAGGCATGCTTGGGCTCTATATCGACGCTCCCGCAGCCGTCAAACTCGTCATCAACCCCTCCCTCGAGATGGAACGCACGCTACGCCAACGCGGCTACGGCAAGCATCCTTACCTGCAGGAGCGCGAGGACGGAGAGACGGAGTTCATTATCGACGAACCGATGATTCAGCGTTTTGTCTCCTTCCGCAAGGAGCAGCTCATCCGCCTCGGCACGCGTAATATCGGTCTCTTCTCCACCGACGACGAACTGCTCGGACACGAAATGTCCAAGCGCAATGCCCGCGTCCTCGCCGACGCCGGCTTCGACATCGTCTGGTCCGACAAATTCGGTCACCGCTGCAACGACAACGCCGTCAAACAGATCACCAAACTCCTACACGAGTAATACGACCGCATTTGCGGTATAATCGATTATTAGGCTTCGGAGAACTGATCCTTACCTACTCCGCAGATCGGGCACTTCCAATCTTCGGGGAGTTCGTTGAACGCTTTTCCTTCTTTGCCGGGGTCGTATTCGTACCCGCAGACATCACAAATGTACTTTGCCATAATTGTAAGTTGTATTATTAATAAATTATCTTTTCGCCTGCAAAGGTACAAAAAAAATCTGATATACGCAAATAATTGATGTATTTTTGTCAAAAATAATAATATTATCCACCTTATTCTCTCACAGACTGAATCGATTACATATACTTGATGGCTTGTTTGGTGGTAAACCCGTATAGCGCACAATACGTGTGCAAATCATCGTACGTATAGTTATCGCCCAACAGTTTCCAAACACAAGCAGCTTTGTGTTTAAGGGCTGTGTCGGCATCGATAGTCAGCTCCGCGTGCATGGCTGCGGTAAACTCATCTTTCATATTAAAACGGCAAGTCATGAGCGTTATCCTGTTCCGGTAGAGGGTCTTCCTCATAGGCACTATTGGCAGGTGGAATAAGATGAGGAATGCTCATTAAATAATCCATCATGTCATTGCAAATGCCGGAAACGCGACCTCTCTCATGAAAATAGGGACTCTCTTGCCGCGCAAGATTTGCATGAATAGCATGTACCATGTCCCAGAAAGAGAAATAGCCTTCGTTATCCCATAAATCATTCCAATATGCTTCAAACGCACGATTGAAGGCCGACCACTCTTCGTCCGGGAGCTTCTTTCCTTCGTAATATTCCACAACTGCCCGCAGTCGATCTTCGGTAAAGGCATCTTTGTCAAACGGATTAAACGGATGGCGTTTGGAGGGCTTAAAGACTTTAATGTTTTGATAGGCTCGCTTGGCGGTATTCCATGTAGCACAATGCAGACCGCCGCCTAAACGTGTGAGGGATTTGACATACTTAACCGGATACACCGTACAATCGGGAAAAGCGGCACGGATTCGTTCGAAAGCGGGTTCGTCGGAAGGTTCGCCCAATTGCGCCATGAAGATATTATTACCTACGCGCAGGAAATTGAGGTATTCCCAACTGAGATCGGTAACAAGTGTGCCATCATCGGCAATTGCCATCATTCCATCAACGTGACCATAGATGTCGGACTTATCCCAATGAACGATTTTGATCGAACGGGCTTTGAGGCGATGTTTGAATTCGGCAAGCAGCCTCTTGTGCTCCACAAAATCATTCTCCAGAAAAATCTTGTCGGTCATATACACATTGCCGCGTTTGTCCGTCAGCACGTTTCCGCCATCCAGCGTGATATCCTCATAACGGAAAGGGGACATACCTAATTCATCCCAGATAGGTTCCATGTCGGGTTTGTACTTCTTATAACGCGGAGCAAGAAGGTAGTCCGGAGAATAGAGAAATTGAGCAAGGTCGCCATGCGTATCTACGGTAATAGGCATGTAATCGCGCACCCAAAGGCGGGTCTTGGACTCCGTGCGCGGAATCTCTTGATACTCGACCTGTGCCGCATTAAGTGCCCGCGTCAGGCTCTTGTACAAACGGGGAAAATGAAGACGTAAGGCTTTCGGCAAAAAGACCAAATCAGTTTGTGAATCGTGTAACATAAGCTTTGCTTTTAAAAAGTGTAACAATTAGTTATTTACTTCGCCGGCAAAGGTATATGTTTTTTCGCAAACGACAAAATCTGAAATGTTAAAAATTGTTAAATGTGGAGAAACGGCTTCCTAAAGCGCCATTTTCGCTGGCATTTCTTGAAGATTTTACCGGAATATCGGAAATAGAGATTCGGATCGAACACTTTCTCGAGGTACTCTATTTTAGAATTTTTACCATTACTATATTCGTACTCAGCCACATTTTGACGCGGCTCACCTTTGGGGATATAGGTCTCTTTTCCTACTTGGTCTTCACTTACCCATTTTACCTCGATTGGTTTTCCTAAAGGCAGTCCCATATATAACATTTCGTCATACACATGCGTTGAATGACCGTCATATTCGTGATTGTCCACATGAAAACCTCGAATCAGGAAAGAGGCACGATAATGTTTCTCTTCATTTTCAAAAGTCACATCTACACCGGAAACATGAAGGTGCAGCCGTCCCATTTCGAAATATGGAATATCTTTGCCCTTACCTTCATTATCGTTAGTATGATACATTATCGGGTCTTTTAGACCGTTACTACCTTCTTCATGGTAGTAAAATTCAATATCATCTAAATATAGACGTTTCGTCCCTTCAATTAGGAAATAGCCTCCATAGAGCAGTTCCTTCGCCATAAGGCAAAACTGCTTGTCTAACTCGGCAAGTTTCTGTCCATCAGGCAGATCAACAACTCCTTGAAATATTTTCAATATCTCCTTCATGTAAAGTATGTCGGACTCGAAATTTAATACCCCTACTCTTTTATTATTTCCCAATGACCGCCTTTGTCGGGACCGACGTGACGGATAACATGAGACATCTTTTCTATATCACGCCGAATCGTCATTAGCGATACTTTCAAGTTTTGAGCCATCAAAGTTGTTGTCGTAAATGGATATTTGGCAACCATATTGACAATCTGTCGCTGTCTATCGGTCAGCTTTTCTATAACATTTTCTGTAACACTTGTCATCTTTTCTGTAACATTTCCTGTAACATTACCGACATCCTTTCTCGATTGTTCGGCATATTCTGCAGGCGGATTGATAACCAAGTAGCGGCTCTTCAGTTCCCATTGCTCACCCAAAAGCAAGTTTCGGAAGAAACGCTCCAAATATATCGACTCATAGTTGATTCCTTGTACCGCATTCTTATAATTAGCACGCACGAGTGCGTTACGGAAATACCATGAATGCGAAGCAAACAATTCATTATTCACTTCATAGCCAATAGAACGCAAATACTGAATGGTAAAGACTGCTGTTGTTCGTGTGTTTCCTTCTCTAAAAGCATGTATTTGCCATAGACCCGATACGAATTGGGCTATATGCTCTATTAGTTCATCGGAAGATAAACCACGATAGTCAAACTGTTTCTCCCGATTAATTTCATAATCCAAAGCAATGCGTAAATCTTCCCAGTTCAAGTAATTGACCGTGCCGCCTCGAAGAACAAACTCCGGCTTTGTAAAATCATAATCCCTTATTTGCCCGGCATGTTTAAATACTCCGTTGAAAATGCGGCGATGTAAAGAGATATATCCGTTAGTGCTAAAGTCTAATGTATGAGTAGAAAGGATTTTTCTAATATTACCTGCTGCCTTATCAGCTTCTTCTTTCTCATCATCGTTTTGTTCACGCTTTGTTTTGCTTATATAGTAAGCCTTGGTGAGCTTCTGAACTTCATCAATGGTAATCTCCCCCTCAATATTCTTCTTGGCAAGTTCTTTCAAATAATCCGACACTTGCAATCCGTCTACTTGCTGCAAACCGATGGCGGTGCGCCAGATCTGCGCACGCTCTTTCTTATCCGGTTCTCCTTGACGGATATATTCCTCAAAATCGGGTGTATATGTAGGTAACTCTTTCATAAAACCTTTCCGCCTGCAAAGGTACAACTTATTTTGCTTCGACTAACAAAGAGCTACGCGACCAACAGCCGGTATCTCCAACGTCACTTTTTGGTTCAATGCTTTGAACAGCCTCACGATACTGGCAATTGTCAGATTCTTACCGTTCTCCAAACGGGAGATTTGTGCTTTCTGGACACCAACCATCTCGCCTAATTGCTCTTGAGAAAGCGATTGAGCTTGGCGAGCCTTACGAATAGCCTCGCCGACAAGCATCAGTTCCACTTGCTCGTCATATTCTGCACGTGACGGCGTTCCCTTTACACCAACGTGCTTATCAACCATTTGATCATGTGTGTAGAATTGCATATGTTGTTCTCCTTATTATTTCTGATTAAAATATATTTCCTTAATACTCTGCGCGTGACGGATTTCCTGCATTGGTGTTTTCTGCGATTTTTTAACAAAGCCATGCGTGGCAATTACCAACGTATTCTGTCCATCGCGTTTGTCCCAAAATGCTAATAAGCGATATTGAATAGTATCAAACAGCGTCCTAAACTCCCAAATATCCGTATTCTCCAACTTCTTAAACAATTTCGGGTCATTCGTGTAGGAAGCCTTAGTGACATTATACAATATTTTTGCACGCACTTTCTCTGTTTGTTGCTCGAGAAATGCATCCGCCTCTTCGGAATATAGCACTTCAAATTTTGGTTTTTCTTCTGCCATAATTATTTATATTCCTAAAAATCGCTGCAAAGATACAAAAAAGTTTCCATATACCGAAACATTTTGACAAAAAAATGCATTTTTTGATGCAGAATAATCATTTTCACCAAATCGCCTGAATCAATGCGACGATCATAAGCCCGCAGGCGATGAGTTTGAGGATCGTGCCGAAGAGGATGCCCACAAAACTACCCCAGCCTGCTTTGACAGCATCGCTCATGCGTTTGCCGCTTATCAGTTCACCGAGAATAGCCCCCACGAGCGGGCCGAGGATGACACCCGCTGCGCCAAAGAACAGACCGACAAACACCCCGATCGTTGAGCCCCACACTCCCCATTTGGTTCCGCCGTAGTGCTTAGTTCCCCACGCAGGCACGACATAGTCCAACACGGAGATGACAACGACCACGATGCCCCAAACGAGCAGGAACTGCCAACTGAAATCGACGCGGTCGGTTGCCTGCGCTACCCACAGTCCGGCATAGGCTATCGGGGCCCCCGGCAACCCCGGAACGATACAGCCGATAATTCCTATCAGCATCAAAAGAAAGGCTATGATCAATAAAAATACAGTCATACTATTAACGAGACAAATTAAAAATCGTGCATAGATAGAAATTGACGCAAATGGATATGTTTAATCCCTTCTACGTCCGAAATTGCATTTAACGGATTCATCGATATAACCATCTTCGGATGATTATTCTTTATCGCCTGTAAATTACCAAACTCGCGTTTTTCGGTCTCTTCGTCTGTAATCAGATAAGCGACCTGAATATAAAGCGTTTGATCGCCTTTTTCGGCTACAAAATCTATCTCTGCACTTCGTAATTGTCCGATTTGCACAGTATAGCCCAAACGCAGCAAATGGGTAAAAACAACATTCTCAAGGCGTTTTTCGATGTCATTCGTCTGTCGCGTACGAACCAGTTTATTACGTATTCCCAAGTCCTCAAAATAGTATTTGTCGTTGTTCTCCAATAGTTGCTTGCCGTGTATATCATATCGAGGTACTTTGTAGGCAAGATAAGCGTTACATAGGTATTTAAGATAACTTTGGACTATTATAGGCGATAGGTTTTCTCCTTGCGAACGGAGATACTTGGTAATCGAGTTCGGAGACATCAGTTTACCGATATTGTCACTTGCAAATCGGCTAAGGTTAATGAACGATGTGACATTGCGGATTTGTTCGCGCTGAATAATATCTTTCAGCACAATGGTATCGTATACACTCTGCAAGTAGTCTTTTAGTTGCTCAGTATTCTCCAGTCCGATTAGCCTCAAGTACGGGAGTCCGCCCCATAAAAGGTATTTCTGCAACGACTCGTCATTATCAGCCAATTGATGGAAATAGAGAAATTCGGTATAACTGAGCGAATGAATCGGGATTTCAATATATCGTGCGGCAAGAAGTGTCGAGAGTTCGCTACTCAACATTTTGGCATTACTACCGGTAATGACTACATCTGTGTCGGGTTTCTTGATCCAACTGCGGACAGAGTGCTCGAAGCCGATAATATCCTGTATTTCGTCAATGAGGATATAGTTGTGCTTGCCTGCAACAAAATGCTCGGTCAAATAAGCATTAAGTGTCTCATGCGTTGTAATAGCGTCAAAAACATCGTCTTCCTTGTCAATGTAAATCACATTTGCATTGGGGTCTGCCTGTTTCTCCTGCACCAACAATCGCAGGCACATGCTTTTCCCGACACGGCGTTGTCCGGTTAAAACAATAATGATTTCTTTGCCAAGCCATTGGGCTATCTGCCTTGTGTAATTCTCTCGATTTAGCAGTTCCATACTAATGGAGTTTAAATTTTGCTGCAAAGGTACTACATTTTTTTGAATTATGCAAATAATTTACCAAAAAAATATGAAGTATACTTAAAATTTTCAACAACCTTTGCAAAAATATAAAGTATACTTAAAATTTTCAACAACTTTTGAAACGTCGGTAAGGATTTTAAAGAAATGATAGAATGATGGATTGATGGAATAATGGAGGGGCTAGAACAAAATTCTGCGATTTTTCTTGCATACATGAAAAAAAAGTTGTATCTTTGCAGGCTGAAAATGAAAAGTACCTAGAGGGTACAATTAAAAATAGATAAGATGGCAAATAAATTGAATGTACAAGGAACTGAGATTACTCTCATATCGGATATGGGGCATGACTATATCTGTTTGACGGATATGGCAGGAGCTAAAAGTGATGAGGTCCGTGCAGCCGATGTAATCAAGAATTGGCTACGCAATCGTTATACGATTGAGTTCCTAGGTACATGGGAGCAGATTCATAACCCTAATTTCAAAGTGGTCGAATTTGACCACTTTAGAATGCAAGCCGGTTTGCCGAACTTTGTTTTGAGTGTGTCCGAATGGTTAGAAAAGACAAATGCGGTAGGTCTTATAGTAAAGAAAGGACGCTATGGAGGCACATACGCGCATAGAGATATTGCCTTTGAGTTTGGCTCTGCAATCAGCGTTCCATTTAAATTATATCTGATTGAAGAGTTCCAACGACTCAAAGAGGAAGAGCAAAAAGCCCTTGGCTGGTCGGCAAAGCGAGAGTTGGCGAAGATAAACTATCATATCCACACCGATGCCATCAAGGCGAACTTGGTTCCGCAGGAGATTGATACGTACCATAAGTCGCTTATCTATGCTAACGAAGCAGACGTGCTCAATGTGGCGCTGTTTGGCATCACCGCCAAGGAATGGCGTGACGCGCATCCGGATGATAAGGGTAATATCCGTGATTATGCAACTATCAATCAGTTGATTTGTCTGAGCAATATGGAGAACCTCAATGCTGTCTTTATCAACGAAGGCATGCCGCAACAGGAACGACTCCATAAACTCAACCAGATCGCTATCCAGCAAATGACTGTGCTGGAAAACGTAGAAAGCAAACACATATTGAAAGCATAACCGTCCCTTCCCGCGGCGTAAATCGGGAGCGTCAAACAGAGACGGTAAAACCGGATCGGAGAGGCACAATCGAAAGGTTGTGTCTTTTTTTTGTGCGGTTCGGGAATGAATGATGAGAAAAATGCAGCCACTCTCCTTACAATTTGAAAAAAGATTTGCATATCAGAAAAAAATGTTGTAATTTTGACCC
This sequence comes from uncultured Bacteroidales bacterium, assembly GCA_946404495.1. Taxonomy (GTDB): domain Bacteria; phylum Bacteroidota; class Bacteroidia; order Bacteroidales; family Paludibacteraceae; genus Colicola. The sequence continues at coordinate 6,391 of CAMJDT010000022.1, read as the reverse complement.
ATAGACCGAACATTTGAGGTGTTTTGGTACGAACTTTTGAGGTTCTTGAGTACGAAGATTTGAGATTAACAAATAATCGTTCGAGCGGAGCGAGATAAGAAGATACATTTTTGTGTGAAAGTGTGATGCTGTGAACAAAAAGAAAGCGGCAAAATGCCGCTTTCGTCAACTCTTCCGGTGTTTCTCTACATGGTAGAAACCCAGCGTAAGGATCTTAAGAATGACTTCGTACAGGACTTTCACCCAGTCTTTTTCTTCGCTTTCAGTTTTCTTAGCCACAAGGGCACGATTAACTTCTTTACCCGCAAGGGGTACGATTATTTCGTTTTTCATTTTCGATTGTGATTTTAATTGGTTCATTACTTGCTTGCAACGCGAGCCATTTTGCTGTGAGCTCTTGCTCGTTGGCTGCACTCACCAAGATACAGCCTTTCGAATGTTCCGGCTTTGTGCCCCTATGAAATCGGATGCCGCTGCGCCCGGGAACTTGCATCACCAAAGGCAGCATACGTTTGAAGCGCGGTGAGAATGTGACAGAGACCGGATAAGTTCCTACCGGTATGATGTAGTCCGCATTTTCGAGCGTTGCGATGTCTCGTCCATTCACGCGCATCTTCCCGCGTACCGCCTTGCCTTCTCGGCTAATTCGCGTCAGGAGGATGGTTGCCATGCTTACTCTTCCATTTGTAAGTGTAGTCAATTCCAAACAATGCTCCGGCGAACGTCGCGATCTCGCCAAAGCCAACCAGTATCGACTCATGCACCTCGCCCTGTGGGGCAATGAACGCCCCACAGAACAAGAGCACTAATCCACCTACTGACAGCACCGCTGCGGTCACTAATTGGATGTCAAGCGTCTGAGACCGATGGTCACGATTAACTTCTTTACCCGCAAGGGGTACGATTATTTCGTTTCTCATCGCTTACCTCCTTTTGGTTAGCCTTGGTGCTGCTGGTCGTAGGCGTCGAGTTCGAGAGACCAGATGTACGACTTGAGGGTGGTCTTACCGCCGACGAGATCCTTCTGGGCGCGCCAAGCAGCGATGTCGGCTTGCTGCTTCGAGGTGTCGTGCAGACGGGTGTTGACGGCCGAAGCGACGGTGGCGAAACGGGCGCGCTGGAGGATTTCGGTCTCCTTGACGGGCGTGGAGCGCTGGAAGGCATCTGCGGTCTTGACGTAGATACGCTGGCAGTTGGGGTTGGTGGTCTGGGCGGTACGGTGGGTAGCAATCATGTAGCTGCCGCACTTGTGGCCGTTTTTCTTTTGGGGTTTCATCAGGGCGCCGGAGATGGTTACTATACCAGCAGGTCCTACGATTGAATTTGCCATGAGCTATCGGTCATCTTTTACCTCCGACCGATGTAGAGGGGTTAAAGTTAAACAAAGTAGGTAAAAAGTAGGTAAAAAGTCGGTAAAAGGTCTGCAAAAATCCCGGGAGGCCTTACTTTCTTTTGACGGTGCAAAGATACGTCAAACATTCCACCTTCTCCAAATTTTTTCGCAATTTTTTTTCAAAAAAATGCACTTTTCCACATTTTCACCAATTCTTAGCTCAGCAAGATTATGTTTGGCGCTTCACGCCTTCACATTTTCTTAGCTTCGCACGATTATGTTTGGCGCTTCACGCCTTCACATTTTCTTAGCTTCGCACGATTATGTTTGGCGCTTCACGCCTTCACATTTTCTTAGCTCCGCACGATTATGTTTGGCGCTTCACGCCTTCACATTTTCACATATCTTTGTGTCTTGGTAAAATCCCCATAATAATTATAATTATATTATATTATTATGACCTAAAATCCAACATATCGCGGTGTGTGATTCTGTGAAAGGGTGAAATCCACCTCTAAATCCCGTTTTCGAAAAAAAGTAAGGTTTTAAATAAACGCGGCGCGCGCATCAGCCAGGGGCGCACGCGCACGTGAAAGTTTACCTCTGCACGTAAATTTTGGTAATATAGTGAGCAAAGTTTTTCAAATTCTCCAAAAGTAAACTAAAAACAGACATTTGTAGGTATTGTAGAAGCATCTGAAGTATTCGACGATGAAGACTGGTAGATGCCTTATTGTTAAATTCCATAAAACATTAAAAAAAATGAAAAAAATGATTTTTTTGTCGAAAGACACCAAGACACGGGAGCAAGTGCTCCAAGTATTAACACGCATTCAGCGTTTCTACATCAATCACGAGTTAGGACATCTTTGGCTCGTTTGGGAGAATTGGGATTGGCTGGCTATCATGCAATGGCTACAGGACAATGGAATATTAAAAAATAATCCAAAGCGCCCACCGCTCAAAGCATTCGAGGAATGGTTGAACGAAAACAATGTCCCACACGTACGCTGCAATTACACCGCCTACGAACTAAGTCTGGCGCATCGACGTATAGACGGAGCACGCCATCCGTGGGACGAAGTCCAAGTTGACCTCGGCATGATCTCGCGTTGGCGAGTCTTGTACAGGTATTTGACCAAACTGATGCAAGAGGAATCGGCTAAATGACGATGAGAGAAGTCTGCCACGAGATTTTCGTGACACCATGAAATCGTTATCGTGGCAGACCTTTTTCTTACGAAATGGCCAAATCTCTCACGAAATCTATTGGCACAATTTTAGTCTATTAAAGAATGTAAGCCGCAAAGGCTGACAAGCGAAAATAAAACAATCGCCAATCCAAAGCGTGTATAATAATCGATAGTCGGCTCGACACGCGCAATCCTCAGAGCGGGCTATTGAGAAAGGGATTTACGATTGGCCTAAACTATAACGGATATGAAAAAGAGTACATTTCCTTGTGTGGACCTGAAGTTTGAGGGCAACACAATGATTAAAGAGGGCGAGAAACGCCAGGGTACGCTTCACTATATGGAGCAAGATGAGAAGTTCAAGTTCGTGGAGAAGAAACTGCGATACGTGCAGCATCCGGAGTTGCATTGGCGACTATTAGACCGAACGAAACACGGACGCGTGAGTATCAACAGTCAGCACGTGAAGGTGGAGTTCTACATCCGTCACGAGGACTATCAGAACGGTCGTGATTTGGCGGATATGCTGGCGAGCGAAGTAGAGACGATGGGTGAGAACCTGAGCGAGACGAACCTCGAGGAGGAGGTGGAAGAATGCAATTGATCGCATTACGTAAGGGCGGCGCGAAGTGTAGTAGCGCCTGCCCGTTCTACGAGGAAAAGGGCGTAGTACGCGGCATCAATGGTCCGCTGAAGACCCACTGCCGTGGTACTATGGAGACCGTCATCGTCGATTGTGACGTATGGAATCCGCACAACATCGAGAAACTCGAAGTCACGGAGGAGCAATGGAAAGCGATGCAAGCAGCTGTCCATAAGCGCGCCAAGAAGGAACGCAAACCGTGGCCGGAAGATCACGAGGAAATCCATCCGGTGGGGTGGAACTGGAAACACGACAAGTGGAGAGCGGGGAAGTCTGACATTTAGTTATTTGGTCATTTGCTCGCGGAGTTAGCCGCGAGAGCAGAACCAGAAGAAGCAATTAAAAAATTAAGAATTATGTTTCAATATCAAGAAAGCGTGAGCAAAGGCGCACCGAAACTTTGCAGTCAGGAGAAATGGGACGAGCTGATCGACAGTCCCGAAGTGAAGAACCTATGCGAGCGGATCGCGAAACTGGATCCGGAGGCGGCGGATTATAACGAACGGAAGCAGGCACTGAAGAGAAAGCTACCGGTGATTATACCGCATGCGGCTAGTTTTAGGAACGGGAAGCGGATATCGGCGGATGCTGTGCCGAGCGGGCTGGCGATGCTCGATGTGGACCACGTGGAGGAGCCGCGGGAGTGGTGGGAAAGCCGGATAGCATCCGGCACAACGAACGACGCTCTCAAGGCAGAGGGGATATACCTGATCGCGATAACGGCGAGCGGAAAGGGGCTGAGGGTGATAGGTGCTCGCGGAGTTAGCCGCGAGAGCAGAACCCAGATCGGCGAGAGCAGAACCATGGAGAGTATCGAGGAGGCACAGATGCGGATGGCGAAGGTGCTGGGAATAAAGGAGTACGATGCGGTGACGAAAGATCTGGCGCGGGCGAGCTATGTAGTACCGAGAGGGTATATACTCTATGAGGATCGGGAAGGATTGTTCTCGGAACGTTTGTTCCGAGCAGGGAACGAAGCAATGCTAGCACTCCCGGCATACAATGCCGGAGAAATGGACGGAGAGAAGACGCCGGATACTATCCGGCAAAATGGACGAAGCCAATTGGCACTGCCGGCGCATAAAGAGAGCGGCGATTGCCAATCGCCTGAAACGGAAGAAAATCCCAAAGCATATAATGGCGGCATGGTCAGTGACCGAGACGTGAAAACCGCCAAATGGGACGACCCTGAAGGGCTGACGTATAGGGGGATCGCGTATAAGGAGATTGTGGAGCAGTTGATGATCAGTACCGGGAATGGAGGCGGAGCAGAAGTGGGGGAGAGGAATACGGTGTACTTCACGCTGGCGAACTATATGCGGTATATATGCGATTTCAACGTCGAACTAATGCTTCAAGTCCTGCCCGATTTCGGTCTGTCCGAGCAGGAACGCCGACAAGTCATCACGTCCGCTATCGGTCGTCCGCGCAAATCGCAGATACCGATGGTGCTGCAGGGTGCTATTGCTGTCTGTGAGAGGGAATTAACGGCGAATGGACGAACGGCGAATGGCGAATGGAAAGCCACCGATCTCCCGCTTCCCGAACTCCCGCGTCTGCTGAAATTGGTTTGCCGCCGTTTACCGGCTGACTATCGACCGGCGATGATCGTTGCCAGTCTGCCCGTACTGGGTACGCTCGCAACCGGCATCCGCTTCGAGTATTTGGATCGTCAAGAGCAATCACTCTCGTTCTTCTCCTGTATCACCGCTCCTGCTGCAAGCGGTAAGTCTTTCATCCGCAAACCGCTGGACTTGCTCCTCACGCCCATCAACGAGCAAGATACTATCGAGCGCGAGAAAGAGCAAGCCTACAAGGAGAAACTGCGTGCATCCAAGAACTCCAAGAACCAACCAGAAGACCCGCACGCTTGCCCGAGAAACAACGGTATCGCCATTAGTATTGCCAAATTGCTCCAGCTGCTGACGTATGCCGAAGGCAAACACCTCATCGGTATCGGCGAGGAGATGGATACGCTCGTAAAGTCCGAGAAAGCCGGTGTCTGGTCTCAGAAGAGCGATATCTACCGCCTCGCGTTCGACAATGGAACCTACGGACAATGTTTTATGAGCGACGCATCTTTCAGCGCACATGTCAAGGTGTATTACAATCTCCTTCTGACCGGCACGCCTAACTCGCTCAAACGCTTCTTCAAAGACCCGGAAGACGGTTTGATCACACGTGTCTGCTTTGCGCAATTGCCCGACACTTCGTTCTCCGAGATTCCCGCCTTTGCATCGTATACCGAAGCGGAGAAAGCGGAGATCATCCGTTGGGCGCGTCAGTTGGATGCAGAGAAAGGCACGATCGCTTGTCCGCAGGTCGGTACGGTGATTAGCGATTGGCTGGAGAAGAAACGCCAACAGGCTATTGATGCCGACAGCCATGCGATGGATACCTTGCGCAGACGAGCTGCGGTTATCGGTTTCCGTGCAGGTATGCTCTGCTATCTGTTGGAGAACCACAAATACACCAAGACCGTAGGAGCTTTTGCTGAGTGGGTGGCAGAGTATATTTTCCGCAATCAGATGGAGTTGTGGGGGACGCAGATCGAGCAGACCTTCAAAAGCAGCATCGAATCGCAAACCGAACGAGGTGCTGCCTCTTCTCTCCTCTCGTTGTTACCGGACGAGTTCACCGTTGCCGACCTCATCAAGCTCCGTGCCCGCAAAGGTCAATCCGTCAAGTCTTCGGCTATCAGTATGGTGCTCAATCGTTGGAAAGCCAACCACCGTATCGAGAAAGCGACCGAGACGACGTGGCGCAAAGTCGGCATATAGGCATAAAGGCTAACAGGTATATATATTATCTATAAGCCTAAAAGCATAAAACCCCACCAGCCTATATACTGATATATAAGAAGTATATAGGCATGGTAGGGTTAATTGTATATTGCGCACGCGAGACTTTTATGTAGTTTGGTACTTTTCACTCAATCACACTTTCACACAAAAATATATCTTCATTGATAAAGGCAGCCTATAGCCCAGTCCCCACGCCTATATATTTTTTTATATTTAAAAAAAATAATAGGCTTGTGGGGCGGGCAGGCGGCCTTGAAAATATTTTGCAGATTTATCGCTAAAAATTTGCGTATATCAAAAAAAAGCAGTAATTTTGCAGGCAAAATTGACAGAGCGCAAGCGTGCGCCAAATTGAAATATAAATAGCATTACTATTATTTCATCGTTCGCCAGAAATGTAGGAAGTTTCATAAGAACC
>CAMJDT010000021.1 GCA_946404495.1 uncultured Bacteroidales bacterium | reverse complement strand
TTGTAATGCAGGTTGGAGCCTTTCGGTATCGTCTTCAGGTACTCCGCGTACTTCTCCTGCCAGATTCGCGCTTGCTCTATATCCTCTTCTCCAAACTCCTCGGGATGTTTGCACACCCGCTCGATAGCATGCGCCATCCGCTGGGCCGCCTTTATAATCTCTCGGTTCCTCGTCGCACCTTCTGACCACGGACCTTCATGAAAATGATAGGTATATACCAAATGCACCTTCCTGCCTTCTTCATCTACCCATTTCTCACCCCAGTCATGATATTTGCATATCAGCCGAGCTCGGTTCTCTTGACCATCTTTTACACTATCCAGCGCCCCACGCACTATGTCAAATCCATCTACTAATGTTACTTTTGCCATTGTAATTCAGTTTTTAATTATTGTTACTACTATTTTCTGTTTTTTATACTTTCTTTTGCGGACATTTATCAAGGGGAAAGACGGGAGTAAGTCGAGTCAATTACGATATAATTACGAGACTATCCTAGACTTTAGTCCTTCCATTCAGCCAATCACAAGCCAACTTCACCCTGATTTCGTTCTGAAGACTATAAATGTCCTCGCAAAGGATTGTTGTGCATTTTTCTCGCATTTTTGCGAGAACGTGACGGTTTGACGGTTTCTAGTGCATAAATCGACGTGTTTATCCGTCTAATTCGTTGATTATCAATAAGTTACGTTAGAAACCGTCAAACCGTCAAACCGTCATCCTACTTTTTTATATTTGCCGTGTTCTAACTTGATAACTTGTCCTTGTTCCTGCCATTTGTCATTCCATCTTTCTGCAGTCCGCTCAGATATACCCTGAGTCTTGGCCTCTTGAATAAGTTCTTTCCATTCGAAAACATCCTTCAGCTGCTCAAACAGCACCTTCCTTTGGTCTATCGGCTTTATCTCCGGCACCAAATCCGTTGCATCGCCGTCTATCATCCGGTACGCAGCAGCCATATGCAGCAGCATCTTATTCCCGATCACCTCCGCCGTCTCATAGTCTTCATCTGAGCATCCCCAAACGTCGTCCGTTGTGCCGAATGTCATTAGGCTTTCTCCGTCCATTCTACCCGAATTAGATTCGGGTGTCAGTTCGTTTCCTGCTCCGCGTGACAACGCGGAGTCTCCCCTCATCGCCGTCAGTATCATCGCGATACGTTCGATCTGAACCGCCATCCTCACCACCGCCGAGTGAAAGTTATCGCCGAGGAGGTTAATGAGCGTCGCGTACTCGGTCTCGAGGTGCTCGCCCAAGCGCTCCTTCTGCTCATCCGTCAGGCTCCACTCGCGTTCGGGTGAAGATAATAAGGATTCGTACGTGCGCAGGAGACGATTCCCGACTTGTTTGGGAATGACGGATTGGCCGCCCTTCGATGAGACATAGCGCTTATCGAACGGATTCGCTCCTTTGATCACTACCGTCAGCAGTCGCGAAAAGTAACCGTTCTCCACACTCGGCACCAAGGCTTTGTATTGCCCGAACGTACCCGTCAACAGCATACTCAGCCTCGGATTCCGGATCTCCGACGCGCCTTTGCAGCGGTTGCGGGAGATAGGTTCGTGCTCTGCGGCCTTACGCAAGGTCGTGTTGTAGTTCGCCGCAGACGTTTTCTAGATGTCGGTAATGACGCTTCCTTCGCTCTCATGCAGATAGCCGCAGCCGTTCTGTGCTTCCAATGCCTTGTAGAAAGCGGACAGCGTGCTGTCTCCGGCAATGAGCATAGGATACTGCTCGTCGATGACGCGCGTCATCTCCAAGGCTTGGTTTGCGATACCCTTACCGCTGGCCGCAGCCGCGAGGATGAAGCATTGGAGGTTGGCGTAGTACTTCTTGCCGGTCGGTCCGTACGTGAAATACAGATTCGGTACGCACGCACTCGCAGCTGCAAGCGTCGCCATCAGGATAATGTCCTGTTCTTCGGGTGTCGAAGCCAACGAAAGCATCTGTTGCAGACTCTCAGGAAGTTTTTGCATGTCGAGGTTTTCCACGATGCGGAGGTCTTCCTGTTCCTCCATCCAATTAAGGTTCTTGTTCATACTAATAACTGTTTAGGGTTGATAATAAGGTTTATTTTCAAATCGCCTGCAAATATACGTTAAACAAATTGTGTTTTCCAAATATTTGGGCAAGAATCTGAAATTTTTTTGCAAATATATACCAAAAATGAACAATGTTGCAAATTTTTTGCCAAAAAATGTTTATTTTTCTTCCATTTTTTTCATATTTCAATAATTTTTCGTATCTTTGCACCCTGAAATTATATAATGGGGTATTATGTACCTATTAGAAAGAACAAATGCAAATAAAATTACAAACCAACACAGCCCTGCAACTCCACGATGCAGGCATCACCTTCAAAACGATATAAAATACTGATGCTATGATAACGTATATTAAGATTAATGGATTCAAATCTTTTCAGAACTTCGAAATGGAGTTCACTCCGTTAACAATTGTTGCCGGCGCTAATGCAGCAGGAAAAAGTAACTTATTTGATGCCTTACGTTTGCTATCTAGATTAGCAGAAGTAGATAGAATTCATACTGCTTTTCGTGAGGAACAACGAGGCGAAATGAGAGAATTATTCACGCAATATAATGAAGGAGAGTGTGCTAATGTAATGGAGTTTGAGGTGGAAATGTTGGTCAACAGAAGAATCACTGACGCGTGGGGGGCTTCTGAAACGTTGAAATATACTAGATTGCATTATGAGTTGAAGATACGCCATTTTGTAAATGAAAATGGGTTAGATGACTTGGAAGTAATACATGAAAGTCTCAATACAATAAAACATAAAGAGGATAATTGGGTTAGATTATTACCACGTGAAACACTCGAGTATTGGCGGCCAAAAGTTGTAACAGGTAAACGTGGAGTACCATATATCTATACAGATTTGCAAGAGGGGATACCTGTTGTCATAGTTCCGCAAGATGGCAAGCAGGGGAATAAACGCTGTATAATTTTGAAACATGCGACACGAACTATTCTTAGTAGTTTCGATTCTGTTGATTTTCCTCATATATTGGCAGCTAAAGAAGAAATGAGAAGTTGGCGGTTCTTACAATTGAATCCGGATGACTTGCGCCAACCGACCAGCAAAAAAACAGGAGAAGATACGATCTCTATTTCCGGCAAGAATTTAGCAGCTGCATTATACCGTATCAAACAAAACGATTCTTATGCATTGGTGGAGATTTCCCGCAAACTAAATCAGTTTATACCTAATTATACGGATGTTTTAGTAAAAGATGATATAGAAAACAAGCAATATATTATCTTTTTACGTGGTGAAGATGGGAAAGAATACTCCTCTCGAGTTCTTTCCGAAGGAACATTGCGTATTTTGACATTGTGTATTTTGGAGCAAGATGAGAAACATACAGGATTATTATGTTTTGAAGAACCAGAAAACGGTATACATCCTTTCCGCATAAAAACAATGGTTGAGTTATTGAAAGACTTATCTACTGATTTTTCCGATTTGGATTCTCCGTTACGTCAAGTTATTGTAAATACGCATTCTCCTATTCTTGTAAAAGAAGTTCACAATTGGAAAAATGATAAAAATGTATCATTGCATTTTGCATCTATGCGAACCCGAGTTATTGAAGTTTCCCCAAAAAAGCAGAAAATAAAGATAACTACCATATTACCTGTAGAAAAAGATGGTCAACTAACGCTGAAATTTTCAGATCAAGACAGAAAATTATCATTGCAAACAGTAACTGAATATCTGAGTTCTTTAAATGAAAATTGATTATGGCAGCTATACAAGTATTCATTGGATTCACTACAGAGGGTACAACTGATGCACGTTTTTTACAAAAAATTGTTGAACGTACTTTTGAGGAAATAGCATTTGAGTGCCATAACGATGTAGAACCTGTTGTTCAATTTCTAAATGTTGATAAAATCGGATTATCATTTGCCAAATACGCAGTAAAGGCATCTAAACAGGGAATCGAGGAATTGGGCATAACAATATTATGCATACATTCCGATGCTGATAATACGACAATAGAGAATGTCATGCAGAACAAAATAACTCCGGCGCAACAAGCATTGGATGCTGAGAGTGATGAATATGTATGTAAAGTAATTGTACCTGCGATTCCGATACAAATGATGGAATCATGGATGCTAGCAGATAAGGATTTATTGAAAGCTGAAATTGGTACATCAATGACATATCAAGAATTAGGAATAGACAGGGAGCCAGAATCAATAGCCAACCCCAAATTTACCATAGAAGATGCTATCCGTATTTCAAGAAAGGAGATGACTAAAAGAAGGAGAAAAGACTTAAAAATAGGTGATATATATTATTCGATAGGGCAAAAAATATCAATTGAAAAATTACAAACACTACCCTCATACAGGCATTTTCAAGAAGAGGTCCGTAATGCATATCGCAAACTCCATCTCCTCCAATAAGGACAAGCCTCAACCATCGGAAGATCATTGGAAAATATGACGATTATCTTACTGCGGATTGTCGAGGAGTTTCTGTTTATAGACCTGTTTGACGGAGATGGTGGTGTAGATAGTCGGTTGGATGGAATCGTCGCGCAGCGTGATATCGATATGAAGGGGTCGGGGCTGAGCGATAAAGCGCTGCACGAAGTCGTCCAACTCGGGAAGGCTCTTAGGGCCGAACATGCATACCTCGTGACCTAAGTTGCGGCAGCGGACGATGCAGTAGGCGAAGTTGTTCTTCTCCAGTTGCTTCGCGATCGGGTCGGCTCCGTAGAAGCCGCGACGACCCAAGACGATCTTACGGTAGGTGACCAGTTTATCGACCGTGCCGTGCCAAAGCATCGTAGGCGCGGGTGTCTCGGCCCACTTGAGTCCGCGGAGTGTGGAATAGATGGCGCCGCTGAAGGAGACGACGCCTGCGGGTTTCCAGCCTGCGGGCAGTTCGCGCGTATAGGGCATATGGTTGCAGCGTCCGTAGTCGGTCATCAGCGCCGTGACAGCACCTGCCGACGAACCGCAGAGGATGATCTTAGCGGGGTCGATATGGAGTTCATCAGCATGAAGGACCAGATAAGCGATCGCTGCCGAACAGTCCTCCGCCGCCATATAGAAAGCATTCTCCAGCACCTCGATATTGCTGATGCCGATATGTCCTTTGCCCTTCAGACCGAGCCGGTAGTCGATCGCCACAGCGGTATAGCCCCGTTCGGAGAGGAGGGTGCAGTAATTGACGTTCCATTGGCCGAGTCGCGAGCCTTTGAGGAAGCCGCCGCCGAAGATGAAGACGACGGTGTAGCCGTTGGCGGGTGCTGCAGGTTGGTAGACATCCAGGTAGAGCGTCGTGTCGCGCTGAACAAAGGCATAACTCTCGCGGGCATATCCGCTAACGATGGTCAAGAAGGCCAGCACAAGGGCGGCAAAGATTCGCGTTTTCATACACATTCTGCTAATTTGGGCTGCAAAAATACAAAAAATTATTTATAATTTCAAATTTATGGTTTCAAATTTTCATTTTTTTGGTCAAAAACTTGCATATTTCGAAAAAAATGCGTAATTTTGCACCGAATTATGTGGCACTATGTTTTCTGAGTCGGAAATACTACGTCGTCGGGATATGCGATCGGTACTGACGTTTACCATTGACCCGGCAGAGGCCAAAGACTTTGATGACGCATTGTCGTTTGAGAAGACGGAGGACGGCTGCCTGCAGGTAGGTGTGCATATCGCGGATGTGACGTACTACGTGACGCCGGATTCGGATTGGGATAAGCGGGCATATGAGTTAGGCACGAGTACATACCTGGTGGACCGGGTGCTGCCGATGTTGCCGGAGGAGCTGAGTAACGACCGCTGTTCTCTAAACGAGGGTGAGGACAAACTCTGCATGTCGGTGGTGTTCACGCTCACGCATGAGGCGCGCGTGGTGAAATATAAGGTGTGTCGCACGGTAATACGTAGCGATAGAAGGTTCAGTTACGACGAGGTGCAGACGATATTAAACGGCGAGAACAGCTCGGGCAGGGCGGACTTGGACGAAGCGCTCCGTACGCTGAACGATCTGGCCAAGGCGCTGAGGCGAGGCAGGATGCAGGCGGGAGCGCTGGATTTGGAGCAAGACGAGCTCTGTTTTAAACTGGACGAAGCGGGCGAGCCCGTGGATATATGGTTTCGCAAGGCGACGGAGGCGAACCACCTGATCGAGGAGTTTATGCTGCTGGCCAACCGCACGATCGCTACGCATATCGGCAAGTCGGGCAAGACGATGGTATACCGTATCCACGACAAGCCGGATACGGAGAAAATAGAGACGCTGGAGAAGTTCAAGCGTAAGATGGGAGAGCGCGTGCCGCCGGCGACGATCGATATGCTGCTGGTACGGGCGATGGCCAAAGCCGTCTACTCCACGCATAATATCGGTCACTACGGCCTGGCGTTCGATTACTACACCCACTTCACCTCGCCTATTCGCCGCTATCCGGATATGATGGTCCATAGGCTGGTAGCGCAGTTCATATTGGGCGAGCGGCATCGGGGCGACAGTAGGATGGCGGACCACGAATGGCTGGAGGAGGCCTGCCGGCACTGTTCGGACACGGAGCAGGCGGCTGCGCAGGCGGAGAGGGATTCGCAGAAGGAGATGCTATGCCGCTATATCGCCAAGCATATAGGCGAGGAGCAGGAGGGCATGATCGTGAATGTAGTGGACTTCGGGCTGTTTGTTCAGCTGAGCGAGTCGCACGCCGAGGGCTTGGTGCCGATACGAACGATATGTCCGGGGCATTATCTGCAGTTGGACGAGAAAAATTACTGCCTGAAGGCGGTGGGCGGACGCACGTACACCTTAGGCGACAAGGTGCGCGTACGCATCACGCGGGCGGATGCCGAAAAAAGGCAGATAGACTTTGAACTGGTAGAATGATATGAAAGGAAGGATACGGAAGATAGGATTGTGGATCTTGCTGCTATGCAGCACGACGTTGAGCGCGGAGGTGGTGACGCTGCGTTCGGGCAAGGTGATGACGGGCACGGTGATCGTGCAGAACGACGAGGTGCTGATCCTTAGAGATGCCAACGGCGCACGATTTCAGTTTCCGGCCGCGGAAGTGGTGAAGGTAGAGGCAGAGGCGGAAGCCGCAGCGGCGGAGGCAGAGACTGTGGAGACGACGAAGAAACGCAGGGAGCGCCGAGAGCGTGAGGCACCGGAGGCAGAGAAGGCCTCGAAGGTAGCGCTGAGGCTGACGCTGAACGGCGGCGGAGCGTGCGTACCGGGCAGCGGCTGGGGCGGCAGTACGGGTGCGGACCTATGGATCGGCAGCCGGCGAATCGGCGGAAAGCGGGTATTCATCGGCGGCGGAGTCGGGTTTGAGGCAGTGATAATGCCGGACAGAACGGGGATGTATATCCCGCTGCAGGCGGTGGTGTCGCTGCCGCTGACAGACGGGATGCATGCGCCGGAGATCGGATTGGGCATAGGCTACGGATTTGCGACGCACAAGACCAAGGGCGGTTTGGCGGCCCACGTAGCGATGAGCTGGCGGTATCAGTACAGCGGTAAGAGTGCCTTACTACTCGGCGCCCGCGTAGCCTTCCAGGCGGACGATTATCCCGTAGCGGAGACGCTGGACGGCAAGACGTACAGCGGTAATATGGGACGCAACCAGGTAATGATAGGAATCAATATAGGAATCGAGTTTTGAACCCTACACCCTCAAATAGGAAACTGCCGCGGAGTGAGCGGGTGAGCATCCAGCTGAATCAGAAGGAGGCACAGGTATTGCAGCGCTACTGCGAGCGGTACGGCGTGAAGAACCGTTCGCGTTTCATCCGCGAGACGCTGATGCGTGCCGTGCTAAAACAGCTGGATCGGGATAATCCGACCCTATTTGACTAACTAAAGATAGCAAAAATAAGGAAAAAGTGCTTTTTTTTTGAAAAAAGTGCTTTTTTTTTTGGTCATATCAAAAAAAAGCAGTACTTTTGCAGCCGCTTTTGAAACGAGAGCATGAAAATGCTCGCCTAAAAAGTATGAAAGAGGACAAGAATATCCCACTGTTGGACTGCCCGGTTGACTTCCTTATCGGAGACGCCAGCGGCAAGATCATGAATGAGTACGGCCGCTTTCCGTGCAAGATTAAATGCGGCGTGTATGCCATAATGGTCGAAGGCAGTGCGAGGGCCACAATCGGTATCACCAGGTATGAGTTCCAACGGAACGATGTGGTGCTGCTGGAGCCCGGGAGTTTCCTGCTGATACACGAGTTCAGCGATGATGCAAGAGTGTATTACCTGCTGTTCTCCTCCTCTTTCTTAGAAAAAAACACGTTTAGTACTCGGATGTCGCTGGAGGCCTTGCAATTGCGCAACCCGATAGTGCATCTGGATGAAGAGCGAGCGGAAGTAATCTGCGACATGGCAAAACTGCTCATGAAAGCCAGCAATTGCAGCCCCTCGATGCTGTCATCGGAGAAGATGGTGAATGTGTTTAACCTGTTGCAACTGTCGTATTCATCGTATGCACGGACGCAGGATACGTACCTGGTGAAGCCGCAGGACAGACGTACAGCCATCTATCAGGAGTACACCAAACTCGTGTTGAACCACTATTCGGAGTGGCACCACGTCTCGCAATATGCTGAGGCAATGCATATGACGCTACCGCATCTATGCAGCACCATCAAGCAGGTTAGCGACAAGACGGCAGGCGATATCATCAACGAGGCCATTATGACCGATGCGAAAGCGCAGCTGAAGATATCGAACCTGCAGGTGAAGGAGATTGCCATGTCGTTGGGATTTGAGAATCTGGCGTTCTTTAACCGGTTCTTCAAAACCCACACAGGCATGACTCCCAAATCCTACCGAAACAATTAGTTCAAAAGCACCAATCGAAAAATGTGAGTTTTTCGATTGAGAGGAGGAAAGGCGAGCCTCCCAATTTCGACGGAGTTGAAATTTTTTGGGCGAGCCATTTCCGACGACGAGAAGTAGCGCAGTTGGTAGCGCACTACGTTCGGGACGTAGGGGTCGCGTGTTCGAGTCACGTCTTCTCGACAAAAAGATGGTCAAACGGCCATCTTTTTTGTTTTTTTTCGCAAAAAACCTTGCATATGTCAATTATTTTTTGTATTTTTGCACCCGAAAGTCAAAAAGGTTACTTTTTGAGGTACAAATAACATGATTGATGGAGGGTTACTATGACGAACCAGTTTGAAATCAGAGACCAGGTACTCGTTCATTGCACAGTGAACGAGGCTGATGTGGTCATACCCGAAGGCGTGAAGGAAGTAAAGAGTTATGCCTTCAAAGAGGATGAAAAGATCGAGTCCGTGGTGTTTCCGACCAGTTGTGAACGAATCGAGGGGTATGCGTTGGCCTACAAGGGCAGTCTCAAGCGCGTCACAATCCTCGGTCCGGCTGAAGTGGGCGAGAAGGCGTTTCTGAGTTGCCATAACCTGAAGGAGGTGTATCTGGCGGACGGCGTGAAGAGTATCGGGAGCATGTGTTTTGCCTTTTGCGATAAGATACACGACATCTATATCCCGCGTTCGGTGGTGGAGATCGGCAGCGAGATTGCCTGCATGAACGATGCGTCGTACAGGTATCCGCTGTTTCTGTGCGCCCGTCGCGGACCGGGTAAGCTGTGGGACGAGGACTGGAACCTCATCTGGCACGACTCGCGCTTCGGCAACGACAAGAACCACTCGTTCTACCACGACACCAACTACAATATGCCGCGCGAGGAAGATGAGGCGCAGTACGAAAAGCGCGAAACGATCCATATGCCTCACGGAACGGGTGTACGGGATGAAGGAAAAGACAAGATCAAGGGCGTGCGTATCCCCGAGATGAAGCTGAAACTGGTGCTGAGAGCAACGAAGAAGGTCTTTGTCGGCGATACGGAGTATAAGTTGGTAGACGAAGAGCGGGAGTTTCTGCCCGATCTGATCCGCGATAAGAACTACGAGGGAAAGGTGCTGCACCGGCTGGACGAACCCTGGGAAGTGACGATCAACAACGATAGTTATAACCTCGCGCCCGAGTTGGGCATACTGGCGATGATCGACACCTACAATCATCCCTACGACGGCGAGACGCTGACCATCAGTCACGACATGCCTTGGCGGGAGAAGAGTTGGGACAAACCCGCCATCACCCGCCTCAAACAAGGCGATACGGCCATCGCGGAGAAGTATATCACCAACGGCAATTTCATGGACATATATGCCGTGCGTCTCTATATCCATTGGCCGCAGCAGGAGATGAAATATTACACACGGGACGAGGCGATCGAGCGGATTCGTCAGCAGAAGGAAGCGTGGAAGGAGTACACGGACGGCAAAAACGAGCTATTGGTACGCTTAGCACACGGCAACAATCCCGCCGAGGACTATAAGAGGTATAATCCAAGTGTCTTCCCGGAGGCGTTTATTGAGGACATGAAGGCCGACGGCGATAGATGGAACGACCTCGGGGAAATCAGCATCCAACCGCTGCTGCTCTACCGGCAGCACCACGACATAAGCGATGATCTGAAGTGCGCCTACGGCGTGAGCGACGATGACGACACCGGTTGGTATACCGTCGAGCGTGCAAAGACCGGCAAACGATTGAGTTTGGAAATAAAACAAGACAATAATATGAACACAGCGAAGAAAACCACGACTCCCGACTTCACGGAGTACCTGAAAAAAGAAGACCTCACCGGCTATCTACGCGACCTGCATCGCGAGGCCGAGAAGGATGATATCGGCAGTCTGCACGCCTTGCTCTTCCTCGCCGTAAGGCTGAGCGACGGCGGTAAGGCAGTGGACTATGCACACCGGTTGTCTGAGTTAGAGGATCCCTTTGGCGTATTCTATTGGGACTTCATCATGGCGCAATATGAGAGTATGTCCGAAGAGGACAAGAATAATGACGATAAGATCACGAAGATGCTCAAGATGTCCTATCCGTGGGCGCAGCAGGCATTCCCCGATCATCCGGACTTTGAGAAGATGTATCTGCCCTCCAACAACCAGATCTTCCGCGGCTACCTGAACCACGTAGGCGAAGAGATCGAAAGCGAGGTGACGGAGGAGGATCAGGAGGTGGAGCTCCACGAGTGCGCGTCGGAGGAGACGAAGGCCAACTGGCGCAGCCTCTACCGCCGCAGCGACTGCTCCACCAACCAGCAGTCGATCTATACCGAAGCCATGAGCTATGCCAAACAGGGTGATCCGTACGCCATGTACATAGTGGGATACCTGCTGTCGCACGGTATCGAGACCAAGTACAGTACGCCCAAGATGGTGTATCTGGAGGTGGATAAGGACAAGGCGCTGCCTTGGCTGGAGCGGGCTACGGAAGCCGATATCCCGCAGGCTTACTGGGAGGCCGCCAGCATATGGCTGGATCGCTGTCGGAGGAACGACCACTCGCCGGAGATGTTCGACAAAGCACAGCGCTACATCCTCCGCGGGGCTGAGTTGGACGACGTAGAATGCCTGCGTTACCTGGTGGAGTACAGTAGGGATGACACCGTCAAATTCAACAGCCTACTTCGCCTCGTGGAGGTGGATAGCAGCCATAAGTCGAGGCTCCAGTTGGCTAACTGTTACGAGAAAGGTATCGGGTGCGAAGTGAACCCCGAGAAGGCCTTCGAACAGGTAGAGTATGTGTGGAAGCACTCCTCCTGCTCACCCTATGATGACAGTTATGAAACAGCCTGCTCCAAACTCGCGAGCTACCTCAATACCGGCTTCGGCTGCGAGAAAGACCCCGAACGCGCCGGCAGTATCCTCTCCAGCTACGATGACGAAGAGGACCGAATGATGGAGCTGCTGTGCAAATAAAGGTGAAAGGTAAATTGTAAAATCGTAAATACTATTATGAACTACTTTGAAATGATCAACCAATACCGCTTCGACGAAGTGGTGAAAGAGACCCTTCCGTGGGTGCGTACCAACCAAGAAGCACGCATAGCTTTTCTGCGCGTCTTCATGCTCAAGGAGCATATCTACCTACTCGATGAGAGTGTCTATACCCTGCTGCAGCGTGCAGCCGACAGCGGCAATCCCTACGCACAATATGCTTTGGGTCGTTATCACTCGGTTCGTCATCCTGAGAAAGACTCTATTCAGCGCTCCGTGGATCTGTTCCGGGAAGCGTGGAACGTAGGTATAGCGGACGCGGGTGCGGGGCTGTCGATGTCGTGGTCGTTTGGCGACTTCGGCGAAGTGGACCTGGACGAGGCGAACGGTTACCTGGAGGATGCCCTCAAGCAGGGAAGTGAGTTAGCCAAGCAACGCAAACTCAAAAACGTGCTCTTCGGTAACGACGGCCTGGAGGCTGATGCAGAGAAGGCCATGGAGATGGTCAATGACTATATCCGTCAGGACGAAGAGGCCGGCATAGCCCCGAACGGTATGTGGTACTTCTTGCGCGGCCGCGTCTATGACGAATTGGGCGACCGCTATCAGGGACTGCCCGACTTCACGCGTGCTACCGAACTGGGTATCGTGCCCGCTTGGTACTGGCGCGCCTATACGGCAGGCTACGAGAACGGTGACGAAGTGCTGCATAAGAAAGTGTTTGATGACCTGCTGTTCGAGGGTGCCAACCACAACGATGCCCAGTGTATCACCAGCGCTGCTGCCGAACTGTACGACAACTTAGACGATATCGCAGGCGACGACGAAGAGAAGCGTGCGCAGATCAGCAATCATATCATTGCTCTCTACAACCGTGCGGCTACCTACGGCTACACGCTGGCTATGATCATGTTAGGCGACATCTTCCGCGACGGCGATCTCGGTCAGGAGGAGAGTATAGATTCGGCAGAAGGCTGCTACGCGATGGCAGCGCTCAACGACGACGAAGAGGGTTACACCCGTCTGTTGGGTCTCTGGGCCGACGAGAAGATCGACCTGGATGACGAGACGGCGGCGCTCTACATACTGAGAGCCGTGCGCTTGGGTTCGGACGATATGCTGGAGTTCCTCATCGATGCTTACCACGAGGGACGGATGGATGACTACAAGGATGAGATCGAGAAATACTATATCCCCCGCTTCGAAGCGCTGAAAGAACAAGAAGAGGCTGAAGCTACGGAGAATACGGAAAATACGGAATCTACGGAAACTACGGAACCTACGGAGCCCGCTCCCCTGGAGTCCACCGGCGATGCGCTGAAGGCCTATATCAAGCAGTGCAGCGAGTACTGCGACCGCGCGGAGAAGATCCTGCAGGAGCACGATGATCCCAGTCCGATTGCCGACATGGCACGCGAGGTGATACGTCTGGGCGGTTGGCTCGGTCAGTTTGAGCACACGCTGTCTGCCGCCTATACCGCTACCAAACGCATGGCGGAATGTCTCTACGAGCACCCGCGGCTCCTGCTCCGACTCAAGGAGACCGAACTGGATATACTGGAGTACATCGAGGCATCGCAGAACCAGGGACGCTCGATGACGATCACCGATGATTTGCGCGACGAGATCTACCAACTGCGTCAGAATATCCAGGCGGCCGACGAGGGACGCTTCGAGGATATCAAGACCGATCGTATGCTCAAGGATGACCCCGTAGAGTGGACCAAGGAGTATGAGGACGCCATCGACGCAGCCGACCACGAGGCCTATCAACATCTCGGCGATGTCCCCAGAGGGATGGGATTCTGCTTTGCCTACTGGGCAGAGAAACGCAACGCCCTCGCCCGCCGCGGCATCGAATGGCGCAGCCCGCACTCGATGAATCCGCATGTGATATTTGACTAATTGTAATCCCGATAGCCCAATGAACTATTTGGAATTATTATATAAAGGCGAGTACGACCGCCTTGTCCGCGAAGCCTTACCCCTCGCCGAGACGAACCCGGATGCGGCGCGGGCGCTGCTGCGTCTGTGCCAGGGTAGGAATAACTTCTTCCTGATGGCACCCGCTACCGTCGAACTGCTGCAATCGCAGGCCAAAGCCGGCAACCGCTATGCGCAATATGCCTTTGCGCGTTACCATGTCTTTGTGCGCAATTTGGAGGAATCGATCAAGCTCTCGTACGACAACATGCTCGCTGCGGCTGAGCAGAATCTGCCGGATGCCGTAGCGGGATTGGCCAGCAGTATCGACTACGGAGATATGGGTTGGGTGGATCGTGAGAGAGCGGCTGATCTGATGGATAAAGCCTTCCGCGCAGGCAGCGAGTTGGCGGCTATCTATCGCCTGAAGGAGTATTGCTTCGGTAAGCATTTCCTTCCGGCACAAACCGACAAAGCCGAGGAGTTGGCCAACGATCTCATCCTGCACGACGAGAAAGCCGGCCACGATGTGAACGGTTACTGGTACTTCTACCGTGCCTGCGCCCGTGAGGGACGCTTCGGCCGCAGCTCCATCACCGTGAGCGAGGACTACCGTCGGGCGCTCAAACTCGGAATATTGGATGCCTACGCCGACCTCATCATGGCAGCCGGCTACGGCGACGAAGGCGCGGTACTGAGGATGACCAACGAATACAACCGCCTCATCGAAGAGGGTATGCAGCGCAACTATGCGGGTGCGTACTACCTGGATGCCGTAGCGGAACTGCAAGGCTACGACGCCCTCGAGGATAGCTCCAACGACTTGGGTCACGAGCGCGAGAACCGCACCCCCGAACTGATGAAAGCGAGCCATGAGAAGATCCTTGCACGCTTCACCCGGGCGGCTGAATTGGGCGATAACGCATCCTTTGAGATGCTCGGCGACCTGTATCAGGAGGGCGGCTACGGCTTTGAGCAAAACGACGAGATGGCCTTTGCCTGCTACTCGCGCGGCGTAGTGCGCGATCATCTGGGTTGCGTGGAGAAAGCCTGGAAGATGATGCACGATCACCTCATCGACCGTCCTTTGGACTACATGGACTCACTCGCTATCTTAGGTGCTCGCTGGGATTCCAAGCGGCTGTTGGCCGAGACCGTCATTGCTCACCAGCAAGGACGACTGCAGGACTGCGACGAAGAGATCACGAAATACTACGATCCGATATTCGATGCCCCGGAGTTCAGTCTGGATGACGATGAGGACTACCTCGATGACGACGACTTTGAGGAAGACGACGGACGATACGACGCGTGGGCATAGATAAAGGTGAAAGGTTAAAGGTGAAAGGTGAAAGGATGATGCGAAGAATAGTAACAGGTATAATATGCTTGATAAGCGTACTATGCGTACAGGCGCAGACGTATCTGGTGGATGTATATAAACCGACGGAGGAAAACCGCATACGGGTTTCTTCATCCAAGTCGGATGATCTGCAGACCATCAGTTATATCTACCGTACGAACGGTGGTTTCTCCATCGCCGGAGATGCACACGGTCTGATCGGCGGCGACAATCACGGGTGGTGTACCTACAAGATTGGCGGCAAATACAGCAAGATGTCGTTCTGGGTGGGGTCAGCGTTTGTCATTGCCGGAGTGGGACCGCTCAATAAGTCGGTTCTGACCATTTGGGCAGACGGCGTACGTATCTACGACCAACCCATCTTTCATGCCGACGCACCGCGTTTTGTGACGCTGGATATAGAGGGCGTGGATGAGTTACAATTCAAGGTGATAATCGGTGAAATAGACCTGACGCTCGGACAGATTCAGTTATGGAAAGAGGGCGTGGAGGTGGTCAAACCCGGACTCAAAACAGCCACGGCCGTTCCGGAAGGGAAGGTGAAACTGGTAGAACAATTGGTGCCGTATTTCACCACACGCTACGTACATCCTATCACAGATAAAGATAACGTTCCCGGCCTGGACTATGCGGTAGAGAGCATTAGTATGGCACGTCATGAGTTCAAGAACGGACTGCAGTTTACCTCCTCCGAGCAACTTGCCGACGAGCGGGTGGACTACTCCTATTTCTGGTTGAGAAAGAAATACGAGAAACTGTCCTTCATCGTCGGACCACGTGACAATCAGAGTTCCAATACCTCGGCGTGGCTGGTCATCTATGGCGACAAGAAGAAGATCCTCTATGAGGGTATCGTTCGTCAGAGTGACGTGCCGCAGCAAGTGGTAGTGGATGTAAAAGGTCAGGACCAGATATGCTTCAGTTGCGAATTGCGCAGCAACGATTTCTTAGGCTCCATCACCTTTGGTGCCGTAGAGATCTATGCACACCCGAAAGGCGACCCGACGGTACCCAAAGAAGGGCCGGCTAATATCAATAAGGATCGTGTCTCGCAATTCAAGTCGCCCTGTTCGCTGATGAGGAATATCCTGCCGTATTCCGTGCGCGGTGTGGCCCGAGCCAAGAATACACTCTTCACGGGTGAGTCGTCCTATGTCACCTTCTCGATGGGAGGTGAGAAATACTCCGAAGGCTTCATCCTCACACCGGGTACGACCCTGTTGGATGATAAGATAGACGCCTATGCGACCTTCGACCTGGCGGAAGAGTTTGACTATATCTCCTTCTATGCCGGAGCTCTCACCAACCGCCGTGTGCTGGACGATGGCCGTCTGCTCGTCTATGCGGATGACGTCAAGATCCTGGATACCGTCATCTACTGCACGTTGCCGAACGCCTATTTCGAACTGCCGATTCATAAATGCCGTATGCTCAAGTTCGCCAAACCCAGTGACGGCAAGAACAAGCAGATCTTTATCGGACTGGGTGACCTGGCGCTCTATCGCGGCAAACCCGTCAAGAACCGCCTCTTCTACCACGAGTATCCCGAGTTTGACGACGAGGCCGACCTCATCGACCTCTGCGGACGGCCGTATTTCCACTACGTGGGACGTTACCTGTCGTCGCTCACTAACTTCGACTTCAACGACTGCTTCAAGAACGGATCTTCCCGACGCGAGTATTTCCAGATGAAGGACGGTAGCCAGATCTACAAAGGCGTCATGCTGGAGGCCAACGTGCCGCTGCCCTTTGAGGACATCACCCTGTCGGAGGCCGCCTTTATGTTCATCGTCGGCGCCGGTAGTTCGATGTCGTCCAGCTCCGTTGGTGCCTACACGGGTGTCACGGCCGGAGCGGGTATAGGCGGACAAATGGCTGTGTCGCGACTGATGCTGCATCAGGGTAGCGGACAAGCTTCCGTAGTAGCCTTCAACCCCTACGGGCAGTATCAGTCTTGCACCTTCACGATCGCCAATAAGTCGGAGTACTGGGACGATATGGATAAACTGCTTAATCTCGGAGAACGTAAGGACCGACCCTTCAAACTCAATGTCTTTGCCGACCAGCGACTAGTAGCCGAGATCTGGGTGCACAACCGAATGCAGCCAACGACCTATACCGTGCCGATCTTCAACTGCCATCAACTCATGTTCTGGCTCGAACCGGGCGAGTACCGCTCCGGACAGTACGTGCTCTACGACATGACGGTAAGCAAGCAGCCCTGCAATACACCAATCCCGGAACGGTACCACACTTCTCAGAGCGACACCGACCCGGCGCCTGCGGCGGAGGCTTCGATCGCTACGGGTGCAACACCTGCCGCTTCGGCTCCCGCTCCCGCGCAAGGGGAGAAGATCTCGCGAGAGGAACACCCCTTCCTCTACGGCGTAGAGATGGGATTGGACGTTCTCAATAAAGCCGCCGAGGGACTGCTCAAGATGCTGCCGACGGATTCGGCTACGGCTCCGACACCCGCGCCTGCACAGGCTCCTGCTACTCCGGCTCCTGCCCCGGTCGCTCCGGCACCCGCATCTGCGGCCGCTGACACGATGATGGAGGCGACGCCCGTCACCTTCACCGACCCGCGACCCGCTACCGAACCCGTTAACCTCCCGCCCCCGGTTTGGGTGGAATAAATGGTAAATTGTAAATGACTAAATCGTAAATGGTTTTATGGCAACTGCAATACAAAATATCCTCTACAAGAGTTACAGCGACCGCGGCGCGTTTGTGCAGAGCGGACATTTTCAGACCACCGATGTGGACGAGTCGGAAATCATCGTAGGCGAACAATTGCCGAAATGGCCCGGCTACGACAAGCCGATCGTGAAGGAGTTTGTGCCGGGTGAGCATCTGGCGCTGCGTTATCACGACGAGGATGTCATGATCCTCAAAGGCGAAGAAGTGCAACTCGACAGCAGTCTCTTCTCGCAGGAATACGGCGTGTGTTGTTATATATTAGAATGTGTAAAGATGATTTGATATGGCAAAAATTACAGTGTATGCATCCGTGTGGTCGTCCGACCCCGGAATTGTGAATATGTCATCGTACGAAGGTTCGATTGATGCTGCGGACGTACAGAGCGAGCAAAACCTGAAGAGTATCGTCACCAGCCAATGGTGGAGGGAAGATGTGGCGTATAAGTTCGCTCCCTTGTACCTCAAGGAACTGCGCGAGGACGGGGCGGTCTTCACCTACGGTCAGCGAGAAGTAGTCGTGCCCTTCGGCAAGACGCAGTCCCTCGAAGAAGTAGGCCTCAGTTACGCCTACGGCGATATCGCGGTACGGATTGATCAGTAATGGTGATTGGTTATAGGTTATAGGTTATAGGTTATAGTTATGAAAAAGATTTATCTTATCCTCGCCCTCTTGGCCTGCACGCTGTCTTCGCATGCGGTCATCTACCTCACCGACTCGTTGGATTATAACGAGGAGAATAAGGTCTGGATCACCTATTCCAAATCCGACGGTCCCTATGTCATCTATGCCGGAGGCAACCAGCGATTGGAGTGGGGACAGATCTATCGGACCAACGCCGGTATCGAGCTGAATCTGTCGGACAACTCGTCGAAGGCAACGTATACCTTGGGCAAGAAATACGCCAAACTGTCGTTCTGGATGTGCACGCGTGATCTGAGCGAGAAGAAGTATTCGCTGGTCACCATTTATGCGGACGGCAAGCGTATCTACGACGAACCCTACTTCGGGCACGACGCCCCGAGGTGGGTGGTGCTGGATGTGACGGGTGTGGAGACGCTGGTGTTCAAGATGGTAGATCCGCAGATCTGTGTCACCTTCGCCAAGATGCAACTCTGGTCGGAAGGTGAGACCGTAGTTCAGCACCCGTTCCAGAGCCTGCCTACCGGCAAGAAGATTAAGATGGTGGAGGAGATGTACCCCTATTTCATGTCCGGCGGAACGAAAGCCATCTTGCAGAGTATTCCCGTTTCGGATATCTCTACGCAGCAGATGACCTATCAATCCGGGCATGCCTGGTGGGAACGCGTAGACTCGCTCAGCATAGGTCGTCACCAGTACAAGAGCGGTCTGCAAATGGAGCTGTACGAAGGACTGATCGGTATTACCTACCGGTACTGCTATTTCTGGCTCGGCAAGAAGTACGACAAGATATCCTTTATCGTAGGTCCGCGCGACAACCGCAGTTCCAATGCATCGTGTTGGCTCGTCGTCAAAGGCGACCACGGTAAGATCCTGCACGAGAGTATTGTGCATCAGAACGACCTGCCGCGACAGGTCGTCGTAGATGTATCCGGTCAGGAAATCGTTAATGTAGGTGCCGAACTTCGCGACTGCGACCTCCTCGGAGGTATGACCTTCGGTACGGTGGAAATGTATGCCTATCCAAAGGAAGACCTGGCGGAAGTGCCTGAGGAAGGTGAGGTCAATCCCAATAAGGAGAAGATTGCCAAACTGCCGTCTCCCTGTCCGCTGATGTCGTCTATCCTGCCGTACTCGGTGCGCGGCAAGGGCGACGCGGATGCTGTGCGCTTCAATGGTGAATCGCGCTACAAGACTTTCTCCATGGGAGGTGAGAAGTTCTACGAAGGCTTTATCCTCACCACCGGCACCACCTTCCTCGGCGATGGTATCGATTCGTATATATCCTTCGACCTGGCAGGCGAGTTTGACTACGTATCGTTCTATGCCGGTATGCTCTCCAAGCAACGCGTGCTTGACGATGATCATCTCTACGTCTATGCCGATGACAGCCTTGTGCTCGACACCGTCATTCACTGCACGTGGCCGAATGTATACCTGGAGGTGCCTGTCAATAAGTGCCGTATCCTCAAGTTCGCCAAACCCGGACATCAGCAGATGAAGGAGTGCTATATCTGCTGCGGCGATCTGGTACTCTATCGCGGCAAACCCGTAGCGCATAAGCTCTTCCAACACGCGCAACCCGAATGCCCCGAGGAAACCGACCTCATCGACCTCTGCGAACGGCCGTACTTCCATTACGTAGGACGTTACCTCTCGTCACTGACCAACTTCGACTTCAACGACTGCTTCCAGAACGGCGAGACGCAGCGACGCTTCTTCCAGATGAAGGACGGCAGTAAGATCTACAAGGGTGTCATGCTCGAGGCTAATATGCCGCTCGGACTGGAGAATATAACGATCTCCGATGCTATTATGATGTGCCTTATCGGTGCCGGAAGTGCCATCTCATCGTCCGACTTCAGCGCCTATACGGGTGTGTCGGCCGGCGGCGGATTGGCAGGCCAGTTGGCGATCCTTCCGCTGATGAAGCAAGGAGGCGGGCAAGCGTCCGTCGTGTCCTTTAACCCCTACGGCGAGTATCAGACGCTGACTTTCACGGTTGCCAATAAGTCGGAGTACTGGGACGATGTAGATATGGTGAAGCACCTCGGCGAACGCATCGATCACCACTTTACGCTCGATGTCATCGCCGACCAGCGGATCATCAAGCAGATTGAGGTCTACAATACGATGGAGCCGCAGACCTTCACGCTGCCCATCAATGGTTGCCGCCAACTCACCTTCTGGCTCGAGGCCGGCGACACCCGCTCCGGACAGTTCGTGCTCTACGACATGAAGGTAAGCAAGAAACCTCTCGTCGACACCCCTACCGCCGCACCGGCTCCGGCACCTAAAGACGAACCTGCTCCCGCAGAAGAGCCGGCTCCTATAGCGGAACCTGCACCCGCGGAAGAGGATGAGTTCTACTATATGCAGGCTATACCTGTAACGGTAATTACGGAGTAGAATTACTAATCGAAATCTGAATTGGAAATGAAAAAAATCTTCCTCGCCCTGCTGTTATTGGGCACGGTAGCGGTTCAAGCCCAAGTATGGTTGACCGATGTGTTGGAGCCGAAAGACAAAAATAACGCTTCCACCTATAAGTCCACTGTCGATTTAGAGGACGGCTTGGAGATGTGCCATCTCTATAACGTCAAATCGGCCATTTGGATGGGAGGTAACTACAACACGGCTCCGAAATACATTGTCTACGACCTGGAAGGCAAATATGACAAACTCTCCTTTTGGGTAGGCGGACACTATTGCAGCGGCTGTAGCCAAAAAGATATATCGGTATTGCGCATTCAAGGCGATGGTAATACGCTCTACGATGAACCCGTTCGGTACTACGACGCACCGAATTTTATCGTCGTGGATGTGAAGGGAGTGCACACCCTGAAGATGGACCTCGTGGTCTTCAATAACGATATCGCGTTGGGCTATGTGCAACTATGGAAGGAGGGCGAGACGGTCGTAGCGCCCGAGTTGCCGTATCAGCCGCCGAAACGAAAGATCAAACTCGTGGATGAGGTGTTGCCGTACTATGTACCAGGAGCTATTTCTATCATTCGTAAACCAATTGAGAAACAGCCGTATTATTGCGACCTATGGAAGTTCTCGGTTTTGGATAGTTTCAGTATGGCTTGGCATGAGTACTACAGCGGTCTGCAGCTGCACTCGCATGAGGGGCTGCTCTCGTCCTCCTCGGCGGATGCCTATTTCTGGCTCAACCGGCAGTACGAGAAGATCTCCTTCATCGTCGGCCCCAATAACAACCGCAGCTCCAAAGCTTCCGCCTGGCTCGTCATATACGGCGAGAAAAAGAAGATCCTGTATGAGGGAATCGTGCGTCAGACCGACCTGCCGCGGCAAGTGGTAGTCGATGTACACGGTCAGAACCAGATATGCTTCAGTATCGAGTTGCGCGACTGCGACCTATTGGGCGGCATCACCTTTGCCTGCGTGGATATATTCGCTTATCCCGAGGAAGCCTTGGCTGAGCTGCCGGAAGAGGGCATCATCAATCCCAGTAAGGAACGGCTCGCCAAACTGCCGTCGCCCTGTTCGCTGATGAAAAATATCAAACCCATCTCGCTGCGCGGAACGGGCGATGCGACGGCGGTGCGTTTTACGGGTGAATCGAAGTATATCACCTTCTCGATGGGAGGTGAGAAGTTCACCGAAGGGTTTATCATGACCACAGGCAGCACCTTCCTCGGCGATCATATTGACTCCTATTTCCTGTTCGACCTGGCAGAGGAGTTTGACTATA
Organism: uncultured Bacteroidales bacterium; assembly: GCA_946404495.1. GTDB lineage: Bacteria > Bacteroidota > Bacteroidia > Bacteroidales > Paludibacteraceae > Colicola. The sequence continues at coordinate 18,538 of CAMJDT010000021.1, read as the reverse complement.
TCTCCTTCTATCTGGGAATGCTCACCAAGCGTCGTACGCTGGACGATGACCGCATTCAGATTTATGCGGACGACAGCCTGATCTTGGATACGCTGGTGCATTGCTTCTGGCCCAACCAGTATTTCGAGGTACCGATCCATAAGTGCCGTACGCTCAAGTTTGTAAAGGGCGGACACGGTACGAACCGCGATTGCTATGTCTGCGTGGCGGATATAGCGCTCTATCGCGGCAAACCCGTGAAACACAATCTCTTCGTGCACAACCGACCCGAGTGCCCTGACGAAGCAGACCTGATTGATCTCTGCGGCAGTCCCTACTTCCACTATGTGGGACGCTATCTCTCTACGCTTACGGACTTCGATTTCAACGACTGCTTCCACCCGGGCGGAACGCAGCGGCAGTATTTCCCGATGAAGGACGGCAGTAAGATCTACAAGGGTGTGATGCTGGAGGCCAATATGCCGCTTGGGCTGGAGAGTGTCACCTTCACGGATGCGGCGCTCATGTTCCTTCTCGGAGCCGGAAGTGCGATTAGTGCGAGCGATTTCGGTGCCTACACGGGTGTCACGGCCGGAGGCGGTCTCGCGGGACAGATCGGTATCATGCACCTGATGAATAATCAGAACGGCGGGCAAGCTTCTGTGGTATCGTTCAATCCCTTCGGCGAATATCAGACCTGCACCTTCTCTATCGCCAACCAGAGTGAGTACTGGGATGATATGGATATGTTGCTCAGCTTGGGCGAAAGAGAGGACCATCATTTCAAACTCAATGTCTTTGCCGACCAACTCCTCGTCAAGCAGATCGAGGTGTACAATAAGATGGAACCGCAGACCTTCACCGTGCCGATCTATAATTGTCACTCGCTCACTTTCTGGCTCGAGCCGGGTCCGACGCGTTCCGGATCGTTTATCCTCTATGACATGAAGGTAAGTAAGACACCGCTGCCCGACGCGCCTATCGAACCCACCACCGTCCTGACCTCGGAACTCGTTTCCGCCCCTTCGCCCGCTCCGACGGCATCACCGGCTCCTGCACCGATTCAGCAGCCTGTAGCAGTACCCGCTCCGGCTCCTGCACCAGATGCGACTAAGCCCGCCGAGACCTATATCGAGGCGACGCCCGTCGTAGTCACGCCGGCCGAGCAGGATACCCTGCCGCCGCCTATCTGGATGGATTGATGACCTATAAAGATTGACACCTTATATATATAATAATAAAGCGGGACCCGACTTGCATCGAGTCCCGTTCTCTTTTCCTTGTACCGCGAGCCGGGGTCGAACCGGCACGCCCATCACTGGGCAAAAGATTTTAAGTCTTTCTTGTCTACCTATTCCAACATCGCGGCGCGTTTAGGAACGTTTGACGCTGCAAAAGTACTGCTTTTTTTTGATATATGCAAATATTTTGACGAGAAAAAGCATTTTTTCCTGCAAAAAGCCATCTCCGGTAGTCACTTTTGCGATTTGTAAGGTCGAGTAGGCAAGATTCATTTTAGGGGGTCGAAAATTTGGTCAATTCAAAAAAAAGCAGTACTTTTGCAGCGGATTTAGGACCAAGGAGGCTTGTAAGGCGTTACAAGAAGGCGTAAAAACCGACACCTTGGAACCCCAAACGGGCACACCTTTCGACCGGAAATCCGTATAGTAAACCTAAGTATAACCTAAAAAAGAAAGGACAAAAAAGATGAAAAAGGTAGTATTTAGTATCTTGACCTTAGTTGGTCTGATGACAGGAATTGCAACCATGAACGCTGCACACAAACACGACCAACTGAACGTACGATTCGATGAAAACACGCTGGTAGTATCCTCTACCCAATTGGAGGAAGCCGGAATCTATACATTACAAGGTAAAATGCTCCAAGAGGGACAGGGAAAACTCATTCAGTTCCCGCTGGAGAAAGGTACCTACCGACTTCGCGCCACGGTAAATGGCGAAACACTCACTCGCCGAATCGAGTTGAAGTGACCTAAAAAGAAGAGAAGCCTCTATCGGGGCTTCTCTTCTAATATCAATTATCAATTGTCAATTATCAATTAATCCCGAGCAGTTCCACGGTAAAGATGAGCGCTGCATAGGGCGGAATACTACCGCCGGCTCCCTGTTCGCCGTAGGCCAACTGATAGGGGATATAGAGTTTGTACTTGCTGCCGATGGACATCAATTGCAGGCCCTCGGTCCAACCCTTGATGACCTGATTGAGAGCAAACGAGATCGGTTCGCCGCGGCGATACGAACTGTCGAAGACCGTACCATCGATGAGCGTACCCTCGTAGTGCACCTTGACGGTGTCCGTTGCCTTGGGTTTCTGACCCAACGTACCTTCCAGCACCTCATACTGCAAGCCGCTGGGGGTCGTCTTCACGCCCTCACGCTGGGCGTTCTCAGCCAGGTAAGCCTCACCCTTGGCTTTGGCCTCCTTGGAGGCATTCATCACAAAATCAATACCGCGTTTGAACTCATTGTAGTCCAACTCGGTTACACCGTATTGCATCATATACTGCGCTACGGACGTGGCGATGTTAAAAGAAAATTCTTTGTTATCCATATCTGTAATGGTTATTGGTTACTGTTTAGTAAGGATGCAAAACGGGCAAGGTATTTGCCGATGATATCAAACTCCAGGTTCACCCGCGTGCCGACCTCGATATACTTGAAGTTGGTCACCTCGTGCGTATAGGGGATGATGCAGACGGAGACATAGCCCTTATTGTCCTTCACGTCGGGTTCGCACACCGTCAGGCTGACACCGTTGATGGCTACGGAGCCTTTGTCCACGCAGAAATAACCGCGACGAATCATATCCGGCGTACTCTCGTACTCGAAGCGGTAGTACCAACTGCCGTCGGTCTCGTGTACATCGATGCATACAGCCGTTTGATCCACGTGACCTTGTACGATATGTCCGTCCAGTAGTTTATCCATCGACATTGCGCGCTCCAGGTTTACCCAATCGCCTACCTTGAGGTCGTCCAGGTTGGTCAGCCTTAGCGTCTCCTGCATCGCCGTCACCGTATAGAGGTCGCCCTCGTTCTTGACTACGGTCAGACAGACCCCGTTATGCGCGATCGACTGATCAATGCCCATATTTTGAGGATACGGATTGCGCAGCGTGAAGTGTTTATTGCCTTGTTCTTGCTCAATCTTAACAACTTGAGCCATCGTTTCTACTATTCCGGAAAACACAATAGTTATAATTTAAAATTCAACATTTAAGATTTAACATTTATTTGCGGCGCAGAAGGGCTCGGAGAGGGAAGTCCTTGCGGGTGAGGATATAGAGATAGATCCCGATCAGCACCGTTCCTACTCCCATCAGCGGCCATATGCCGAGCGGAGTCATCAGGCGGAACGCATAGTACACGCCTAGTAACGCAATCGTCAGCAGCGTATAGCCTCCGATACTCCTTAGGTCGTACGGCACAGGGGCTTTCTTCTGACCAATCACGTACGAGAGGATCATAATGCAGAAGTAGCACACCAGACTGCTGCCGCAGCTGGCCCAATAGCCGATTCGCGGTACGCCTACGAGTTGGAGTACAAGCGTGATGATGAGTCCGAGCAGCGAGAAATACGCCCCCCACTTGGTCTCATCAGTCAGTTTGTACCAGAAACTGAGGTTGAAATAGACCCCCTGAAATACGTACGTCCACAGCACGACCGGCACGATCTTCAGTCCCTCCCAATAGGCACTCGACACGATATAACGGAATATATCCAGATAGAAGATCACGCCCAACAGTATCAGGTATGAGAAGATGATATAATACTTCATCGCATCGGCGTACGCCTCCACGGACTGCCGATCCTTGTGCTTGGCAAACACAAAGGGTTCGTACGCAAAGCGAAACGCCTGCGTAAACATCATCATCACCATCGCAACCTTAAAGCAGGCTCCGTATATACCCAACTGCGCCTGCGCGTCATCACCCGTATAGAGATAGGGGAAGAGGATACGGTCGAGCGTCTGATTCATGATACCTGCTACGCCTAATACCAGTAGAGGCAGCGAATAGACCAGCATCTCTTTCAGTACCGGCCACGAGAATCGTCCGCCTTTCGGCAATGTAAAGGGCAATAGACACAGCGTCTGTATCGCTGTCGCGAGGATATTGCTCAGGAAGACGTAGTAAACATCGTTCTTGCCCAATACGACCAGGAACAGTAGGTTGAAGGCGATATTGAGGATGACGAACAATAGCTTGAGGATCGCAAAACGAATCGGACGTTTCTGGAACCGCAGGTATGCAAACGGGATACTGGCAAAGGCATCCAGCGACACCGTGACAGCCATCATCGCGATGAACTCCGAGTGATCGGCATAGCCTAAAGCTCCGGCTATCGGTTGCTGGAAGATCACGCAGAGCACGGCAAAGATGGTGCTGGTGGTCAGCAGCGTCAGAAAGGCCGTCAGATAGACCTGCTTGGAATCGTAGCCCTCGCGGTTGGCAAAACGGAAGAATCCCGTTTCCATCCCGTACGTCAGGATCACGAGCAGCAAGGCCGTCCAGGCATATAGATTGGTCACAATACCGTAGTCCGCCGTACGCTGCAGCGCGTAGGTGTAGAGCGGTACGAGCAGGTAGTTCAGAAACTTACCGATGATGGACGAAAGGCCGTATATCGCGGTGTCCTTCGCCAAGTTCTTCATGCTACTGTTATTGGCCATCTATGCTTTCGGATTTTGACTTTTTGCCTTCTACGATGATCACGATCTCCCCCTTAGCCGGTTGCTCCTTAAAATGCGCGATGAGTTCCGCTAATGTGCCGCGTTGGGTGTCCTCGAATTTCTTACTGATCTCGCGACTGACGCTGGCTCTGCGATCCAAACCGAGGTTTTCAGCGAGTTGTTGCAGGGTTTTGTCGAGACGGAAAGGCGACTCGTAGATAATCATCGTGTGTTCCTGCTCCGCGAGCGCCTTCAGGCGGGTCTGACGACCTTTCTTCTGAGGCAGGAAGCCCTCGAAATAGAAGCGGTCGTTCGGCAGTCCCGAGTTCACCAGCGCCGGCACAAAAGCCGTAGCACCCGGCAGGCATTGTACCTCCACACCTTTCTCCACACACGAGCGAACGAGCATAAAGCCCGGGTCGCTGATAGCCGGTGTACCGGCATCGCTGATCAGCGCGATATCTCGTACCAACGCCTCCGAGGCCATCGCATCGGCCGTGGCATGTTCGTTGAACTTATGATGCGAACGCAGCGGCGTGTGGATATCGTAGTGCTTGAGCAGCACCGATGAGGTACGCGTGTCTTCGGCCAGTATCAGACTGACCTCCTTCAGCACGCGGAGCGCCCTCAGCGTGATATCCTCCATATTGCCGACCGGTGTGGGAACTACGTACAACATATCCTTTCACTTTTCACCTTTCACTTCTCACCTTAACTAAAGCGTCTGCGGAGTACGTTGACAAAGAGTTCGTAGGTCGAGCTCTCCTTATCCCACTGGAACTTATCGCCGATATACGTCAGCGCTTCGCCCAGTGACGAGAGCTGATCGAGTTGGTCGAGCGTCTTCTGCATCAACTCACCCTTGCCTCCGAACAGTTCGCGTTGGAACAGGAACCGGTCACCCAACGAGATGGCCTGACGGATATCGCTTACGGGTGTACCGAAGAGCGAGGTCTGTACGGGACGCGGTTTCTCGGTCGGTGTCGGCGTTGGCATAGGCTCCGACTCCACGACGGGTTCCTGTTCTACGATAGGCTCGGGTTCTACTACGGGCTCTGGTTCCGGTTCGGGTTCGGCGATAGGCTCTTCTACCGCAGGTTCCTGCTCCACGACGGGCTCCTCCTCGGGTTCGTCGGCTACGATGAGTTCGACCTCTACCTCGGGACCTTCCTCATCCTTATCCTCGGCATGACTGAGAAGCTCTTCGGTGCGCTCGACGATCGCGGTGCAGCGTTGATTGATAATCTTCGACTCCTCGGCCAGTTCGGTGATGCGACCCGACAGCTCGATTAGTTTGGCCTTATAGGCCTCTTGTTCTGCCATGCGTGCCTCCAGAGCAGCGATGCGCTGCTCCAGAGACTCGATATATTCGGCGGCTTTCAGAATCTGTTCTGTCATATTATTTCGCTACTTTTTCCAGCCATTTAACCATTCCAAGCATAATAGCCATACTTACCAGACAGATCGCGAAGAACACTGCCCAGCAGTACTGAATTGGCCAAGCGTTGTACATCACGGGACCTACCCAGATGAACAGGTTGCCGATAGCCGTAGCACCCAGCCACAAGCCTTGGCACAGACCTACCAGATGACGCGGAGCTACCTTGGATACGAACGACAATCCCAGCGGCGAGATGAACAACTCGGCTACCGTCAGGAAGAAATACGTTACCAGCAGAACCCACGGACCCGACTTAGCCAATCCGGCTGCAGCCATCTCAGCGGCATTCATTGCGCGGAAAGCCGTACCCGAAGGATAGTTGCATACCATCGACAGTACCATCAGGAACAGATACGCGCAGCCCGCAATCGCCATACCAATCGCGATCTTACGCGGCGTGGAGATGGCTTTGCCTTTCTTGGCCAGCATACCGAAGAACCACATAATGATCGGCGTCAGCACGATTACAAAGAAGGGATTCAACGCTTGCCAGATCTCCGGCGCGATGCTGTCGGTCTTGATGAAGTCACGCGCAAAGAAACTCAGCGACTGACCGTTCTGGTGGAACGAGAGCCAGAAGAAGATCGCTACGCCCAATACGGCAAACAGAGCTGCCATGCGTTGCTTGATCTCCGTAGCCATCGCTTCGCGCTCTTCCTTGGTATATTCCTGTACCTGCGCGGCCTCTTTCTTAGCCGGTTGCGGGAACATCTTCTTCGTGGCCAGGAAGATGCAGAGCGACAGCACCATTGCAGCTACCGAAGCGATGAAGGAGTAGTGAATACCCTGATTGAATACATGCAGATAGTCCGTGCAGAATGCGGCCTGGTCGGTGATGACATTGCCGTTGTAGAGCACCGCTTGCGAGGTCTCTACAAACTTCTGCGTCAGATCCACTACCTCACCCTCTTTGTTGGTGTATACCAGAGTGTTGCTCAGGAACCGGTGACACAACTCCGGCATATCGGCGCTGTAGAGGAAATTGTGCGCCTTCAACCACCACTGACGCAGCAGCGGAGCTACGAACGGAGCAATCAGTCCGCCGATATTGATAAATACATAGAAGATCTGGAAACCCGAGTCACGCTTGTCTTGCGCGATCTTGAGTGCCTCCGGACCCTCCTTGGCAGCCTCAGCCTCAAACTCATCGTACATCTTACCTACGATGGCTTGCAAATTGCCCTTGAACAGACCGTTACCGAAGGCAATCATCAGCAGCGCAAAGCAGGTGAAGATCAGTATCGACCACCAGTCACCGCCGCCGGTCAGATTATCCGAGAACAACGGAATAGACAGGCAGATATAGCCCAGCGACATGATGATCAGACCCCACTGGATCGTCTTGTTGTAGTTCTGAGTGCGGTCGGCGATGATACCGCCTACGAGACTCAGCACGTAGATACCAAAGTAGAATACGGCATAGATGATACCGGCAACGCCGTCCGGCAGACCGAATTTACTAACCAGAAACAGTGCCAATACGGCGTTCATGATGTAGTAACCAAAGCGCTCGCCCATGTTAGCCAAGGCGGCAGGGATTAGTCCCTTAGGGTGATTCTTAAACATGTTTTTTGTGGTTTTAGTTAAATATCAAATATCAATTATCAATTGTCAATTATCAATTATTTCGCACCACCGGTGCGTATCCTTCGCTCTGCCGTACTGAATATCCTGCAGTGCCTGATACAGCTCGGTCAGTATTGGTCCGGGTTCGTCGGTGAGGTGGTAGGTGATGCCCTTGTCGGGATCCACCACCTTATCGATCGGCGAGATGACGCAAGCCGTGCCGCAAGCCGCAGCCTCCTGCATATCGGCCAACTCCTCGATACGTATCTTACGCCTCCGTATCTTCAGTCCGCGCTCTCTGGCCAGGGTCATCAGGCTGTCGTTCGTAATACTCGGCAGTATCGCCGTCGACCGCGGCGTCAGGTACTCAATGTCTGTACTCTGTACTCCGTCAGCGTAGCGGTCTGTCTTCTTGATCCCGATAAAATTCGCCGCACTGCACTCATCAATATAGCGGTGGGTCTTGCTGTCGGTAAAGAGGCAGTCGTAGCCCAAAGCGTGCGCCGCTTCCGTCGCGCGGAACGAGGCTGCATAGTTACCGCCTACCTTAAATGCACCCGTTCCCAGCGGAGCCGCACGGTCGATTCGGCGGTTCACGATGAAACTCGTGCAGTGAAATTTGCCCTCATAGTACGGCCCGATCGGCGAGGGGATCACGATAAACTCAAACTCCCTACCCGGTCCTACTCCCAGCCGCGGCGTCGTGCCGATCAATAGCGGCCTGAAATACAGCGTCGCACCGGTCTCGTAAGGCGGGATAAAACGGCGGTTCTTCTTCAAGGCAAGCCGTATCGCTTCGCCGAACAACTCCGTCGGTACAGGTTCCATCTTCAATCCCTCGGCCGAACGCTGCATCCGCTTGGCATTCTCCTGCCAACGGAAGATACGTACCTTGCCGTCGATGCCGCGGAAGGCTTTCAGCCCCTCAAAGGCCTCCTGACCGTATTGCAGGCACGTAGCCGACACATGCAGCGTCAGGTATTTATTGCGCGTCGCATAGGGCGCCTCCCAGTGCCCGTCTCTGTAGGCGGCGCGCACGATATAGTCTGTCTCCGTATAATGGAAGCCCAATTGGCTCCAATCAATCTTCATCATTCTATCATTATATCATTACAACATTACAACATTGCTATTGTCTCGTTTCCGTATTCAAACAGCAGTTCCAGTATGCTCCTCTCCTGTTGCCACGGGTGCCGGTCGGTCCATGTCTGTCCGCTCCAGTCCGTGGTGTGGGGTATCGCTCGTTGCGCGCGAGGATACTGATTATCCATCAGATCCAGTATCACGCTGCTCAGTCCGTCGTTGAGGTCCACGAGCCATTTGGTCTCTCTTTCATACCACGGACGCAAGTAGTCGGCGTAGTACTGAAAAAACGGTGTATGCTCGTAACTGCTCACCAGTGCCATCCAGTGCTGATGTTGCCATCTCGTCTGGTAACTCACCTCCACATCGCGCGTCAACTGCTTATGCTCGCTTTTCTTCACCGGCACGGTCAGCCGCACGACCTCATTCGCCATTCGCCCTTCGCCTTTCGCCATTATGAGGCACCTGTTCCGGAAAGTCTGTTTCTCGTAACTCTCCATCACCTCCACTTGAGCGCCTTCCCTGAGCAGCTTATAGTACGACGCCGGCCCCAAATATGCCGTAGGCACTACTTCCACGCCCGATTGCCTATTCGATTCCAACGTATATGTCCTTTCAGCCACGGACGATCTTTCTCCACGCTTAGCCAGATGAATACCGGACGGCCTACGATATGATCCTCGGGCACGAAACCCCAGTAACGGCTGTCGGCGGAGTTATGGCGGTTATCTCCCATCGCCCAGTAGTAACTCATCTCAAACTCATACTCCTCGCCCACTTTCATCGGCTTCTTCTCGTATGCCTGAGCAATCCGGCGATAGATGGGATAGTTCTCCTCCGTGATCATCAGCCGGTCACCCTTCTTCGGGATATAGATCGGTCCGTAGTTATCGCGCGTCCAAGTGGTGTAGCCCAAGGGATACATATCCCCTCCGGCCTCTTCGCTCTCCACGGTGATGCGCAGTATATGTTCGTTCTTACTCAGCTCACCCAGCATCTTCTCCGTCAGCGGGAAGTGATATACGCCGGCTGCTAATTGCACTTGGTCGTCGTGCGAGATGCCTATCTTATCCAAATACGTGCGCGTCAGCAGATGTCCGTCCGTCTCCACCACATAATTCAGCTGCACACCCTCGCGCTGCGGCTCCTCTTTCCACTGTCCACTTTCCTCTTTACACTTTGTGTAAACACGGCTGTCAATCACCTGCAGGCTGTCGCCCGGTTCGCCTACGCAGCGTTTCACGTAGTTCTCCCTGCGGTCCACCGGCCGAACGACTATCTCGCCGAATACGTCCTTGCGTTGCTCCACCACCTGCTTGCCGTAGTAGTGACACAGCGTGTAGTAGTCCGGGTTCTGCATCTTGAGACATACCGTATCGCCTGCGGGGAAGTTAAAGACGATAATATCGCCTTTCTTGGGCGTATCCCAGCCTCTGAGGCGCTTGTACTCCCACTGCGGTTTGTCACAGTACGATTTACCGCCGCCCAACCATATCGGCCACGTGTGCTGCATCAGCGGCATACTCAGCGGCGTATTGGGCACACGGGCACCGTAACTCATCTTGCTGACAAACAGAAAATCACCTACCCGCAGACTCTTCTCCAGCGAGGACGAAGGGATCTGGTAGTTCTGAAACAGGTACAGGTTGATGAAGTATACTGCTACCAGCGCAAACACGATGGCATCTATCCACGAACATACCTTGAACAGCATCGGGTTCGTGTCCTTGTATTTCTTCCAGAAGCCCCAGTTCACAAACCGCGTCGTAAAGGCATCCGCAATCAGCGGCAGCAGCACGATCCAGCCCCAACTCTTCGCATCGTCCCAGGCTACCCAGGCGATGAAGGCGATGTATAGCCCGCACCAAACGCCGGCGCGTATCCATCCGCCCCGACTCACATTCGCTATTCTCTCTTGTATTGTCATTACTAAATTTGAAATCTTAAATTTTAAATTTTAAATCTTAAATCTTAATTCATGGCCTCCGCCGCCATCACCGCTCCCAACGCAAACCCTCTGCGACCTTTGGCGATATGCGTGATGACGATCGTGTCCTCCTCGCTGTCCCACTTCACCTCGTGCGTCCCGGGCACCTCCCCCTCGCGTATCGATTCGATTGGAATAGCATTGAGCGTAGCGTCATCATTGAGCGCTACAACCGCGCTCATTATATCATTCGATAAAGTCTTCGCCGTTCCGCTCGGTTTATCCAACTTATGGATGTGGTGTATCTCCTTGATCGACGGCGTGTAGCCTACCGCTGCCATCTTCTGAGCAAGGAACTTATTGAGTTCGAAGAAGATATTCACCCCTACCGAGAAATTACTGCTCCACACCAGCATCTTCTTCCCCTCCGCATAGATGCACGTACGGCTCCCTTCTACGCGTAACTCGTAATTCTTAATTTCCAATGCTTCCACATTCCACCCGGTAGTGCCGCACACTACGGGTACGCCCGCGTCCCACGCGCGTAAAATATTCCCCTCTGCCGTAGCGGGTGTAGTGAACTCGATGGCCACGTCCGCATCCTTCAGATCAAAGGTATCGCCCACATCGATTCGGGCCACGATTTCGTGCCCCCTCTCCTTCGCAATCTCCTCGATCAGATGCCCCATTTTACCGTATCCTATTATCGCTATGCGCATATTTACTCAAATTACGCCGCAAAGGTACGAAAAAAAAACGAACTACGCAAATAAAATCGCAGATTTTCGTTTAAAACCTGCGATTTTTACATTCATCTATTTGTCAGCTTTCAGCGAATCCGTTCCGGTGTGGGATACAAATTCCGGGGCTATTTCGGAAATGATGGAGGCCAATGAGGCAAGCGTGGTGCCGGAGGCGGTGACATAACATTCGTAAGAGAGAACGGTCTTACCGCGGCTGAGGTGCTCGATATAGAACCGCTCTTCGGTATTACGGATATCACGGTAGTAGAGCGCATTATCTTTCCATCCGTAGGAGGAAACACCGACAGGCTCCAGGAGTGCGGCACGACGGTCGGTCAGGATCATATGATCCATCTCGCGGTCGGTCGTGATCGTGAGGATGACGCGAATGCGGTCACCTTTGGCAAGAGGAGCGTTGATTGCCGGAGAGGAGTCGCAGCGCTCGAAGCGTCGTTCTATTTTTAAGGCTTTGGTGGAAAATGCTTGCAGTTGGTCGACCGGCGCATCGTACGAGGTCATGAGTGCACCCCACGTGAGTGTACCGTGAGGATTCCGAAGGGTGTAGGATGTGGTGGTGTCGGGGAGCGTGATATATTGAATACCGGTACTGTCTTGAGTTTGGTCAGCAACCGGCATTCCTTGCATAAGCACATAGGTGACATAGGCATTGAGTGATGATGTTCCCCAATCGGAAGTACGATTATTGAGGATAATCCATTGACGCAGCGCCTCCAATTCCTGCGTCTGCGGGTCGATGCGCGAGAATGCGAGCAGGAACGAAGCCTGCAGATCCACCTGCCTGTACCACCACCAGCGATCCGGCAGGTTGTTCCAGTACATGCCGTGGTCATGATCGATGGTAGCATATCGGCGGAGTCCGTTGAAAAGCGTGAGCGCACGGTCGTGTTGTCCGGCACGCTCGAAAGCAAGAGCGAGAAGCGGCCATATGGTCAGTTCGGAGCTGCTGATATGCGCATATAGGGAATCGAGCGCGGCGGTATAAATCCGCTTGGAATCATCTGTAAAGTCCTCACTGAACATTGCTCTGACGCAGGCATATAGCGCAAAGTCAGTGTAGTCAGGCAACGAATCGTGGTGCGATTTTCTGTATTCGCTTTCTTGGCGCACCGCCTCGCGGTCGATATACTTAATCGCGAACCGTTTCATGAATTTTACCTGGTTAGTCATCGCATCTGCTTCCTGCAGTTCGCCTATAAGCGCGAGCATGCGTAGCGTGAGATACCACGAAGGAGCGCTCCAATCACTCTCCAGCCAGGCGAAACCACCGTTAAGACGTTGGTGAGCACGTAACTTAGTCTCGAGCCATGTAACATCTACCGGTGCGACAGACGGATAATCATGAACCAGCCTGTTTCGTAACGAGAGTGCGTACAAGTTGTGGGCTATTTCGTTTACGGTCACAGCAGATGAATCCACCGACTGCGGCAGTTGGGTGAGCATATATGCCAACGGATCGCTGCAGCACATGAGTGTTACGTGACGATTGGCTGCATCCTTGGCTGCCGGTAGCGAAAGCGTCAACACGCTATCCGAAGCGTGCAGATAGAACGGCAGGCATTCCGATACGGGTTCTACAATCGGCAGTACGGTTAAGCGGCGTTGTTCGCCGTCGGAAGTGCCATCCGCATCGCGTACTTCGGCACGCACGATGATGTCGTGTGCGAAAGTAGCTGTATAGGGAAAGAATAGCGTCTCGGAAGCGGAAGGAGCGACGGTTAGATCTTTGGTAAAGGTTGCCAGTAGCGAGTCGGTGACAGCATCGCGTATCTGCAGCGTAACTTGCGTGTGACGGGTGGTATCTGCCGTGTTGCTGATGACGCAAGGCAGGGATAGCGCATCGCCCTGACGCATAAAGCGCGGCATCTGGAGGCGGAGCATAAGCGTGCGACGTGCCATCAGGGTACGAGTCATATAGTCGGAGGCGCCGTCTTTGGTCCAAGCTATCGCTTGCATGATCCATTCGGTATTGTCGGGCGGTGTGAGAAAACGGATATGAATCTCACCGGCTGTGTCGGTTTGCAAATCCGGCAAATAGAACGCAAGTCGTGTGTCGCCTTGGCGGAGTACGGGAGCAGCAGTCGGTTCATTGGGCAAATCGACAGAACGATCTGAACTCAATTCAATCTCATCCTCTTCAAAGTATTCCTCAAAATCGAAGGCAAAAGAGGATATACTATATGAAGTGGTCTTCTGATTGCTGGTGAATCCTCCTCTCCGTCTGATGTCATTTACTATTCCATACCCCGTGGTAACTATTTCTTGAAGAACCTGTTCACTCTCTTCCAACATGATATACATATTACTATAAGGTTGGCAGGAAACCTTCTTCATACCGATATACGTACATTCGATAATCGCATCCGGACTGACTGCCAGACTGAAATATCCGTTATAGTCGCTAATCGTACCCCGTTCAGTGCCTTGCTCCAGAATACTGGCAGCGCTAATCGGTTCTCCTTGGGTATCAACGACTTGACCAAAGATGACCATCAGGCGGGTCGAATCGGTGCGGTAAGGTTCATAGAGGCGAGGGGGAAGATCACACAAGCCATGTTGCATGAGCGGAATATGCGAAGTGACATTGGCCGACACGCGGGATAGGTCAGGAATATAAAATGCGGTAAACGGATGCTGCCAAATCGGCATCAGGCGTTCGTACCAGAGTGAAGAGCTAACGGACTCCAAGGCTTGGTCGGTCATCGTAATAATCATTCGGCCTTGTACCGCATTGCCTTGCTGATCCGTCAGGCGGAGTGTCCACGTTTCATTCGCGTCGGGCGTAAGGTAATCACGCATTGTTACGGGAATGATGTGGAGTTCGGTTTCGTTAATCCCCTGTTGGTGATGATGGCATTTGATGAACGATCCGTCCGGCAGCGTAGTGATGAACCGTACATCCAGATAATCATCTGTCTTATCAGGCACTCTGAACGAATAAGTATGCATCCCCGCTTCGAGTAGTTGCCATGAATGTGAGAGGATGCGGTTGCGCGACGATGTCACACAATACACCCAAGACGCTCGAGGTACGCCGAGGCGAAGGGTGAGATCCCGTCCCTGTACGGTTATACTATCCGCCGGTAACCACAATAGTGAATCTTGCGGCACGCCGTTCACCACGGGAAGCGTGTCGGCGGAAAGTACGTCCTCCTGCAGGGAAATACATATAGACGCTGTCTGTGTTTCGCCGTCGGCAGAGGTAGCCGCAGCATTGAGGGTCAGAGAGTTATGAGTCTTGAGCGAGTCTGCCAAGCAATCCGGCAGGCGCAATCGGAATGTACCGTCCTCATCCGTTGTGATGGTATCCAAGGCTTGCTGCTGCCAGTAATAAAAGGAGCCGTATAGGATATAGGTAGCACTAACTTGTGCTCCCGCCATCGGCAGACCATTGGTGCGTAGCGCCTTGCCCGTAACGGGTGCAAGTTTTCCGCGTTTCATCGTCCGGCACGAATCATCAAAAGCCAACGAGAACGTAGGTAAGCGGTAGTCCTCCAGTTGGAAGGAGATACTTGCATCTGCATTGGAATAACAAGCGTGTATAGAATATGAACCACGTAGCATTTCGTCCGTGAAAGGAATATCAATCGTCGCCTTGCCGTACTCATCAAGCACGACTGTTGTGTCTGTATTTTGCCATTGGGGATTATAGATACTCACTTCCACTCGTTTTTTCCGTAGCAGTGATGAAATGAACTTGCGTCGTTGTTGTCCGATGATGGCGAGGTGTAGCGTATCGCCCGGACGGAAGACGGTAGCATTGGGCAGGATAGTCAGTTTTTGGTCACGTTTGGTATATCTTTCACTATTTAACAATAGGGTTTGGTTATATTTGTCATCCCCTGAAATGAGTTTGTATTTGCGGTAGTATGAGAACCATCTTGGAGTCTTCGCTTCTCCGTTTTGATTGGTATATCGTGTAAAAGCAAAATCGGGTTTGACTCTCACATGTTGAACCGGCTTTCCGGTGTGGACATCCGTGACGATAATCCACGGTTTGGAGGTGTTCATCTGCCCCTCTCGCAGCATAAAACACCGCAGGTTGCTTACGCAGAAAGTACGATCGATAATGAGTCGGGATGTCAGACTATCGACCGGTATCTGCGTGGAATCCTCAGGCAGGCGTGCGTATACGAAGTACCTGCCGAAAGGCTGCGGCCCCATTACGCATTGTAGGTCGCTGTGGCGGAAGACAAGTGGCGAATCTGTTCGCACACGCAGCGAATCCACCTTTACTACCAATCCGGCAAGCGGTTTCTTCTTGGGCATTTTATCCGGCAAACGGTAAAGTTCGAAGATTATCTCACGGGCATTGGTATTGCTGTAGGTGATCGTCAGCGAATCCGTGGTAGAAAGCAGTTGCGGATACGAGTAATCGAGTTCTATCTGTTCGCAGACCTGCTTGCGGTGAAGCAATTCCGGCACAAAAGGCGAGGACGGGAATTGCTCCAGATATTCACACAGATAGTGATAAAACGGCTCATCGTTGCGATAGGGCTCGTACCGTGTGAGGACATATCCGCGTTCCCACCCTGCGGGGAGCGAAGTATAGAGTTGCGCGTATTCTTCCGGAGGGATGTATGTCCTTCTGTTGAGCTGTATATACAATCGCGGTAACGGTGATTCGTCATCTGCATGAAAAGCCTGCCAAGCCGATAGCACAGAGTCACGGCTCTTCCCGAATAGGTCGTAATATTTATCTGCGATGAGGTCGTATAACGTCGGCAGCAGTTGCATACTGATGGTATCGGTAGAGATGAGGTTCAACTCCTCGTACCATTGTGCGGTAGTGATCGAGCGGGTGAGGGAGTCATGCGTGATAGCCATTTCGACAAACTCCTTGTGCTCCATCGTGTTCGACAGATGATGTAGCGAACGGATGTCCATACTTTCCGCCCATGTTGCATATACTATGCAAAGACTCACAAACAAAATTAATACACGTTTCATCGTATAGTTCTTTCTATGTTATTATCATTCTGCCTGAAATAAATCCTTTGCGGAAAGGGACGAATGCACAAGCGAGGAATGAAGTCCTTCTTTCAATCCGTACGGCGTGACAAACGTCAGTACCACACCTCGGCTGATGTCATTCTCTTCCATAAACAATTGTTTGCGCTTTGTGAGTCGTTCAGCATAGTCCTTTTTTATCGTATAGGGCACAGCCGAGAATTTCATTTCGCATAGATGAATCATCTTATCCGCACGCGATATGACCAGATCCACTTGTGCGCCTTTGCGCTTGTCGTTCTTGCCGGGCACAAACCGCCAGGACGAGGATTCGGTAGCCATGCCGGAGATACCCAAACCACGTTTGATGTGCGGCAGGTGTCTTAGACACACCTCTTCGAACGTAAAGCCTTCCCAACTCTCCACACTACGATCCTGGAAATGATGCAACCAATATTGCTCGTCTTTCGAACGGTTGTCCTTGACGTAACGGAAATAGAACAGCGTATAGAAATCGCACAAACGATACAAGGTCTGCTTCGTCTTGTTGCCGTATTGCGCGTAGGATACCACGAAATCACAGCGCTCCAGGTTCTCCAATATCTTCGTCAGTCCGCCGCCTGAATAACCGGTCTCATCCGCGATCTCCGTCTTGGTGAATCCCTCACGTTTGGTTGCTAACAGCTGCACAATGCGTATATACTTATCCGCTTTCTTGAATAGCGCATTATAGAGTTCCTTGAACTCATCGCTCAGGTCTCCGCCTCTGCGGAAAATCAGTGCATCTACGTTCTCCACCAAACTCAATTGAGGACGAAGCAGACTCATATAGTACGGTACTCCGCCAAAGATCATATAGAACTGCAATATCTGGTAGTCGTCCCAGTCAAAACCGTTCGAATGCAAGTATTGCTTGCACTCGCTTAGGTAGAACGGACGCAAATAGATCCGATGCGTAATGCGGTTATGTAAGCCGCCTTGGTTGTCCTCCAGTTTCTCCTTCATCCAAGTGGTCGCACTGCCGCAGGCGATGAATACGATATCGTCCCTATTCTGCACCCAACTGGACCAGAAATACTCCAACTCGCTCACAAAATCGCTCTTCTGCGTATCGATCCACGGCATCTCGTCAAAGAAAACGACTTTGCGCGTCTCTTTACATTGCTCCAGATAATTCGCCAACTGACGAAATGCCTCGTGCCAGTTTTGCAACACCGGAATATCCGAGTGAGGATTACATTGCTGCAAAGCCTCACGGAAATTAGCCAGTTGCGCTTGGATAGGCTGTTTGTGCGCACCCACAAAATGAAAACTATACGTATCCTTGCAGAAACTTCGTACCAAGAATGTTTTGCCCACACGCCGGCGACCGTATAAAATGACGAATTCCGAACGCTTCGAGTCCAAGGCTCTCTGCAACTCTGCCATCTCTAATTGACGTCCAATCAGGTTTTCCATACTACCTTCAATTTTAATTCGCCGCAAAGGTAGTATATTTTTTTGAATTGAGCAAATAAATTTTATGTTTTTTGTCCAAATCTATGTTTTTTACCCCACATTTGGAAGAAAAACACCCGTTTTTTGTCTAAATCTATGATTTTTACCCCACATTTGGAAGAAAAACCGTCTCGGCAATTACGTGAGTGGAGCCTAACGGATGAGCAGAAGGAGCGCTTGGGCGAGCACCTCGAGACCGAGTACGCGACGCTCATCAACCTCCTCGGCGATAACTTCCACTCGGCCGTCGTCCGCATGGCGGTGCAGATCGAACGGATTGCGATGATACTGACGGCGATGAGGGGAGACTCCGCGCTATCACGCGGAGCAGGAAACGAACAGACACCCGAATCTAATTCGGGTAGAATGGACGGAGAAAGCCGAATGACATTCGGCACAACGGACGACGTTTGGAGATGCTCAGATGAGGACTATGAGACAGCGGAGGTGATCGGGAATAAGATGCTGCTGCACATGGCGGCTGCGTACCGGATGATAGACGGAGACGCAACGGATTTGGTGCCGGAGATAAAATCGATTGACCAACGGAAGGTGCTGTTTGAGCAGCTGAAGGATGTTTTCGAACGGAAAGAACTTATTCAAGAGGCCAAGACTCAGGGTATATCTGAGCGGACTGCAGA
>CAMJDT010000020.1 GCA_946404495.1 uncultured Bacteroidales bacterium | reverse complement strand
GTGCCAGAGTGTCATCCAATTTTTCGATAAATCGGAGCAGAAGATATTCTCGGGCATAACGTCCCGAGCACCTGACAAAGAAGGATTGTCCGAATGCAATTCGGACGAAATGGACGGAGAGCGATGAGGATTTACACCCGATTTAGCGTTCGATGAGGATGAAGGCGTTGGAGAAATAGGGTGCGGCGTAGGGGAAGAGTTCGTCGTCCTCGGGATCGAAGTCGGCGACAGGGTCGAAGGTGTCGGAGGGTGCTTCGGGCGAATAATGGCGCAAGTCGTTGCGGGCGAGGGAGAAGGCCTCAGCAAGCGAGACGGGTTCGGAAGACGAGCCGGATTCGGCGGAGGAGCCGACACCCTCACGGAGGCGGCGGTGGAGATTGGACATAAAGAGTGCGGAGGCGCCGTCGTCCACTTTCCAGAGGCTGACGACCATAGCCTGTACGCCGGCACTCTTGAGTCCGCGCTGTACGCCAAAGACACCGTCGTGGGTCACCTTGCCGAGTCCGCCCTGACAGGCGCAGACGACAAAGAGCGTGACCGAGTCGAGGTGGAGCGTACTAATCTCGCGCGAGGAGAGGAGTCCGTCGTTGGTAGCACAAGCCTCAGCGGGATGCGCGAGGGAGGAGTTGATGCCGGCAAAGAGGAGACCTGACTGCGAGAGCGCCGCGTCGGTCTGCTGGGGCAGCGGGAAGTCGGAATTGCCGCTCTGCAGTTCGCCGTAGAAGAATCCGTGGGTAGAGAGATGGATAATACCGGCATCCGCACTCATAAGCCGGAAAGACTGTTCGGAGGCCTCGTCGCGGCGAAGGAGTCTGTCGTCGGAACGATGGCGGAGGTTATAGACGGTCTCGCACTCGGTGAGGGTGTGCGCGAGCGGCGTGATATGGTTGGTTTTCTCGGCGAGGAAACGGAGGGCGAGGCTGTCGCCGGCGGGTTCATCCGAGGGCAATCCGGCAACGGGAGTCGCCATAGGTGCATCGTAGTCGATACCGCCGATGATGAGGGCGGGACGGTCGGCGAGCGGAGCTATGTCGATGAGTTGGCGGGTAGAGGTGAGCCGGTGGAGGCGGAAGGTGACGTCGTCATCGAGATACTCTATACCAAGCAGATGGAGGACTCCGTCGGGGGAGAAATAGACATTGCGGGCACCTCGTCCGGCGCGGAAGAAATTATGGAAGAGCCGGCGCAGGTCGGCATTGTAATAGAGCATCTCCTTGTCGCGGGCAAAGGAAGAGGCGATCGCCTGCTCGACGGTGCGCCCGTTGCGGAGCTGCAGTTGCAACAAAGTGTCGGTAGGACAGAGGGGCATAAAGAAAGGTTGCCCCGTTTTCTTGAGTCCAACGGCTCCGAGCCGTTTCACTCCACCCCGTTCGTATTCGAGCCATTCCACCGCGAGGTCGCGGTCGCCGAGGGACTGCTGCACGTCCTGCCAGGTGAGATGGAGCGCACGGGTGCGGGAGGCAGGGTCATCGGTCTGCATGTCGCGGCAGAGCTGGAGGAGGATACCCTTGCTGAGCAGCGCCACATCATAGAGGAGGGCGGCATCGGCATCCTCGAGTCGCCAGCAGTCGGTGATGAAAGGCCGGATCGACACCCACCAGCGTTCGCGTTCGTCGCTGAGCAGTAGCCGGAAGACGGAGTCGGCTTCGGTACGGATAGCCTCCACGTAGTTACGATAGAGTGCGCCGGCCTGCGGGAGGACGATATTGCGGTCGGAGGCCAAGGCCTCGTTGCTGAGGCAGAGAGTCTTGGCGCGCATGCGCCAGACGTTCTTATCGTCCTGACAACTGTCGAGTGTCAGCAGGGCGGCATCGAAGTCACCGAGGCGTGCCTGACACATCGCTACCCCCATGCGGGCGTTCTGACGTTCGCGGGGTTTGACGAAAGAGCTCCTGGTAGCCGCCACGGCACGGAGATAGGTGAGGGCGAGGGGATAATTGCCCTCGGAGTAATGGAGCTGTCCCAACTGGTTAAGGATGACGAAGGTGTCCGCCGGATTAGGGAGCGGCTCGAGGCGGTAACGGAGGATGCAGGCACTATAGCAACTATCGGCCTTGCGCGCCGCAGACTCTTCGCCGGCACCGAGAGCGAGCCAGTAATAGTAGTCGCCGCGGAGCTTGAGGAAGTTGGTCTCTATTTTCAGAATTTCCCGATGAATACGTAGAGAATCACGTGCCGACTTCGCGTTGGAATTGGTATATATTCCAAAGGCACGGCGTGCTGCGAGGAGGCTGTCGGCCTGGCTGAGGAGGGCTTCCACGCGGGGATAATTGGCCAGCAGGTTCTGGTATTCGGTCTGTCCGCGCAGCAGAGTCATCTGTGCACGAAAGTCGCGATGAGAGCCTTCCGCCCGGGAGAAAGCAGCAACGGTCAGGCAGAGCCCGACCGAAAGCAGAAGTATCCTATTTACAAGCGAACGATAAATCGTAGGAAAGCGAATCGTTAAGCAGTAAATACTACAGGTGCTCGTTTACGATGACGTAGGAGACAGTGCCCGATCCGTTGTTCTGGATACAAAGGCGGAGTTGCTCCTCGGAGGTGAGTTTCTTGCGCACGTGGATGCGGTACATCGAACCGTCGTAGCGTGCGGCGAAGCGTTCGTCGTCGGTATAGAGGCTGACCTCGAGCATATCGCCCTCGCCCTCCATAGGAACGACGATGAAGAGCTGCTGTCCCTGCCGTCCGTCGAGCGAGTAAGTAGCCATCTGCATAGAGCGGATCGTCTTCTCGATGAAGCAGATATCGTAGGTCTCGTCGCGTCCGTCGAGGAAACGGCCGTTGGAATAACTGATACCGTAGCGGTCGGCGTAGGCATTGTAGGCAGCATCGTTGATACCGATGGCCTTATCCTCGGTGTCCTCGGCGGGCGAGGTCTCCAGTTCGTCCATCAGGGTCCAGCGTTCGTCTTCCTTGAGCAGATCTACCACACCGGATTGCTGTCCTTCCTTAAACTGACGGAAGAGACGGATATAGTCCTCTGCCGTGCGCTCCGCTTCTTGTGCCATCAGCGGCGAGAGGGTGAAAAGGCCGACGGCCAAACAAATCATTAAACGTTTCATATGCGTGTCCATATATCAAATATCAATTGTCCATTATCAATTATCAACTATCAATTAAGCGGTACTGCCCAGACGCTCTTGACTTCGTCGTTCTTATCCCAGTGGGAGATGACGCCTACGACGGTATAGCCTGTTCCGGTCTTCATGAGTACGGGGCCGCCGCTGAATCCTTTGGCTACGCCGGAGGCTTCGATTTGGAAGCCCATTTCGGGGTCAACCTGGCGGATCACGCCTTCCCTTACCTGATATACATGTCGTCCTTCGTTCTTGGGGTAACCCAAGATAAACACTTTTGTGTCCTCCGGGGGCAGATTATTCAATATCTTGAGTCCGCCTTGCCGTCCGCAGTGGAGTTTGGCCACATCGGTAAGGCGCATGCTGTTCTCGTGGGAGAAGGTAGGTTCGACATAGCGCCAGATATACCACTTGCCGTCACCCGGGAAGATACGCTTCACCTTATCGAGCGAGTCGGTATAGTAGAAAGGCTCGCGCAGGTAGATGGTGTCGTACTTATTGGTGAGGACGAGGTTGCAGACGAGTCGCCGGAAGCTGCCGTCGGTAGCAGCGCGGTTGTAGGCCTCCACCTCCATCGCGAGGCGTGTCTCGGGAGACCAGGTAGAGGGTTCGGTAAGGATGACCGATCCGTCGTAGAGCCAGTACTGGATACAGTGACGGGCGGTGTAGTACGTGCCGTTACCGGCCAGCCAGGCGGTGCCGAAGAAGTCCGCTCCGGGTTTGATGGCCTTGATATCACGCACTACTTGCTGCTGGAAGGTGCCGCGGTTAACGATATCCACTTGCTGCAGGCGGACGGAATCTACGCGCAGCAGATAGATAGCGGCCTCGGAGGACTGCTTGCAGAGGACGTCGGCGTTCAATTGACGATAGAGGAACCAGCCTCCTACGCCGAACATCAGCAGCAGAGCGAGTCCGGCTACCGCCATATGCCAAGGCTTGAGCATCTGGAGGGGCGGTTCCTTGTAGTGGTCAAGGACGGTCTTCCACTGCGGACCATTGTCCTCCTCGAGGTAAGTGCGGGCGATGAGGGGGATATTGACGGTGAGGGCGTTATCATAGATAACGACATTGCGTCCGGTAGCATCGTCGGTGAGGGCTTCGTAGGAACGCAGGTCATAGTGGATGCCGCGTTTCTTGAGCACATCTTTCTGACTGATATCTTCTTCCACGAGCTGCTGTTCCTCCTCGCTCACGGGTCGCACGCCGTCGAGGAGGCGCTCCATCGACCAGCGGTTATGCTCCACGGCCGAGAGCACATCCACCTGCTCGGGACTGAGGCTATGCAGTTGGCGCCATTCCTCGATGGTAGTATAGCCCAAGGAGCGCATCTTGGTAGCGATGGTCATGGCATTGACCTCGGAAGAGAAGCGGTTGATGGCACGCGTGCCGTCCAGCAGTTTCTGCGCCTCATCGTGGGGGATACGCTCGATGTGGGAGAGTCGTCCGTCGCGGTCGGAGAGGTCGTGGTAGCAGGTGTCGTAGATATAATTGATGCTGCGCGCCATCTGCGTGAGGGGCAGGGAGGCATCGTAGCGTGTCTCGTGCATGCCGAAGGCGCGCAGGCAGCGGTACTGCGGCATCGGCGAGAGGATGCTGAGGCGTTCGTCGGTGTGCTGACGCACATAGACGGGCACAATGGAACCCTCGCGCAGATAGTCACCCGGGAGGTTCTGCGCCAGATCGAGGTTCTTCTCCTCGTCATCAAAGGCAAAGATGACGGTCAGCAGCCGGTGAGGTTCGCGCCCCCAGAGCTTGAGATGGTCGCGCACGAAAGGCGTGCCGCTGTCGCCCGACATGAACTGCCATTCGATATCGGTAAACGGGGCGCCGAGGTGCGGATTCTCGGGCTGATGGACGAGTATATCGCCTTCGGTACCGGTGTAGCGGTAGAGACTGTTCTCAAAGAGCACGGCCCAACGGCGAGTCAGCAGATTATTCTCGGGATCCAGACCGGGACTAATGACCGTAATGATGGTCTTGAGGTTATTGTCCCGGACATAGTTGGGATAGTGAGCGATGAGCGCAGCCTGCCGTACGACGGCCTCGACGAGGCTGTTCATACCGAAGACGACGAGGTGGACGCGTTTCTTGGAGTCGGGCGTGATAGGTTCGTAGTCGAGGGGCTGATACGGCGACTCGCGGTTGGGGAGGGAGAGGAAGAGCTGCTGTGCCCACAATTCCTCGAAGGAGAAAGCATGTACCTCCAGCTTGCGGCGGACGTCGTCGTTCATATCTTGGGTCTGCAGCATGCGCAGGGTCTGCTGGCTCACGATCTGCATATGCACCGCTTCGCGCCCGGTCGTGATCTTCTTCTTAGAGAGTTTCATCAACTGCCTGAGCTTCGCATCGTCGGTTCCTTTGAATAGAAATTGTGCCACGGGAGAATGATTTAAAGGTGAGAGGTGATTGGTGATTGGTGATTGGTGATTGGTTATAGTATTAGGGGCACACTATTCGGATTTGACGGCGCGGTCGTTGAGCGTGCCGCTCATCTCAAAGGAGAAATAGGCATTGGCCACCTCGGCCTCTACATCGGATGTGAGGGTGAGGACGCTGTCCGCGAGGGCTGCAGGCGAGTGGTAGAGCCGGAGCTCGAGTTCGCCGGTAGCAAAGGGACGGATGGTCTCCTTGATGGACTCGTCCAGACCGAGGTCGGCATTGTCGAGCAACTCGCTGAGCGGTATCTTGATCTTGGTAGGCTGCAAGAGCAGTCGGGTGCCGATGACCTCGCCGTGGGTCTCCTGCTGCCGGTTCTCGACGGAGATGATGACGATGACGCTATCGGGCGAACCGTTCATCTTCTCGATACGGACGGGGATATTTTTCTCATCCATCGGGTAGCTACCATCGCGGTTGATGCTCAAAATAGGTACAGACAAGGTGGCATTCACATCGCCGGCTACCGCCATCCGATAGTCGCCAACGAAGGCATCGCGGGGGTCCGTCTGTTGCTGAACTTCCGGTTCGGTCACCGGATCGGGGGTCTTACTGCAAGCTGCCAAAACGAGCACTGCCGACACCATACAAATCTTAAAAATAGTCTTCATAACGCGCCTAATATGCAATTTTGCCCGCAAAGGTACAACTTTTTTCCGACATATGCAAATATTTTTTCGCTTTTCTGCCTCTAAATTTGTATAATTCAAAAAAAAGCAGTATCTTTGCAGCCGATTTTGCAGCAAAACGGCATATGGCAGACTATTCAGAGGACAATATCATCCATTTGGATGACATGGAGCATATCCGGCGCAGACCCGGTATGTACATCGGCAAATTAGGCGACGGAACGCACTCCGACGACGGTATCTATGTGCTCATCAAGGAGACCATAGACAACTCCATCGACGAGTACCGAATGGGAGAGGGCAAGGTGATCGAGGTAACGATCGCCGAGGGACGAGTGCGTGTGCGTGACTACGGACGCGGTATACCCTTGGGTAAGATCGTGGAGGCCGTGTCGATACTCAATACCGGCGGTAAATACGATACGAAGGCGTTTAAGAAGTCGGTGGGTCTGAACGGTGTGGGTCTGAAGGCCGTGAATGCCGTGTCGTCGGAGTTTGTGGTGCAGTCGTTCCGCGAGGAGAAGACCCGCCGCGTCTCGTTCTCGCAGGGTCACCTCGTAGAGGACAGCGATATCCAGGAGTACAGCGGTCCGGAGAAGCGGGGTACGATCATTGAGTTTGTGCCGGATGCAAGCAAGGGTCTGTTTGAGAACTACCAGTTCCGCGACGACTATGTAGAGACGATGCTCCGCAACTATGCCTATCTGAATACGGGTCTGACACTGGTGTACAACGGACGCAAGTTCTCGTCCAAGAACGGACTGCTGGATCTGCTGACCGAGTGCATGACCGTGGATCCGCTCTATCCGATCATTCACCTCAAGGGCGAGGATATCGAGATCGCGCTGACGCATACCAACCAGAACGGCGACGAGTATTACTCGTTCGTCAACGGCCAGCATACCATTCAGGGCGGTACGCATCAGCAGGCCTACAAAGAGGCGATCGGCCGAACCATCAAGGAGTTCTTCAACAAGAATCAGGAACTGGCCGATATCCGCAACGGTGTGGTAGGTGCGATAGCGATCAATGTGGAGGAACCGGTATTTGAGTCGCAGACCAAAGTCAAGTTGGGTTCGAAGGATATGTCGCCTACGGGAGGCGTGAGTGTGAATAAGTTTGTGAACGACTTCGTCGGACTGCAACTGGATAACTACCTGCACAAGCATCCCGAGGTGACGGAAGTGATGCTGCAGAAGATTCAAGACTCGGAGCGCGAGAGGAAGGCGATAGCGGGTGTGACTAAGGCGGCACGCGAGCGAGCCAAAAAGAACATGCTCAATAATCCCAAGTTGCGCGACTGCCAGATCCACTACAACGACCCAAAACCCGTGCATTCATCGAAAGAAAACGATGATGACCTACGGCAGGAAAGTTGCCTGTTTATCACGGAGGGATTGTCCGCCTCGGGCAGTATCACCAAGAGTCGCGACGTAAGAACGCAGGCGGTGTTCTCGCTGCGCGGTAAGCCGCTGAACAGCTACGGACTGAGTAAGTCGGTCGTATACGAGAACGAGGAATTCAACTGCCTGCAGTCGGCGCTTAATATAGAGGACGGCCTGGACGAGTTGCGTTATAATAAAGTCATCATCGCCACAGATGCCGATGTGGACGGCATGCATATCCGTCTGCTGATGCTGACGTTCTTCCTGCAGTTCTTCCCGGATTTGGTGAAGAAAGGACACGTGTATATCTTGCAGACACCGCTCTTCCGCGTGAAGAACAAACAGGAGATACGCTATTGCTACAGCGAGGAAGAAAGGCTCAAGGCGCTGAAGGAGTTGAAGAATCCGGAGATCACGCGATTCAAAGGTCTGGGTGAGATTTCTCCCGATGAGTTTAAGGGATTTATCGGTCAGGAGATCCGTCTGGATCAGGTGACGCTGCGCAAGGAGGATGCCGTAAAAGACCTGCTGGCGTATTATATGGGTAAGAACACCATCGAAAGGCAGAACTTCATCATCAATAACCTGGTGGTGGAGGAAGACGAAGTTAATTGATAATTGATAGTTGATATCTCGTGATTGAATTAGCATTGTTTGTCGGGTTAGGGTTGACGATTCTTATTCTCTTTGAGTTGCGGGCAAGGAAGGAGAATAAGGACGAGGAGGCACGTCGTCGTGCGGAGGAAGAGGCCAAGGAGCGGGAACGTCAGAATATAGAGGGCGAATGTTGCGGACAGCATTTAGTGTGCGAACGGGAGACGCTGCTGCAAACCAATGCCGAGGTAGTCTATTACGACGACGAAGAGTTGGATACCTTGGCCGGTAAGGACGCAGCAGACTATACGGACGAGGAAGCCGATCAGATTCGGGAGGTTTTCCGTACGCTACAGGAAGAGGATGTAACCGGCTGGGTGCGCAGCATGCAACTGCGCAATATTCAGTTGCCTGAGGATGTGAGGGAGGAAGCCCTGCTCATCGTGAGAGAACGTCGGAAGAGATAGATACAGATTATTCCCAGTATCAAACTGATAAGACCGAGCCATAAGGTATCGCCGCTGCCGAAAGCGTCTAAGCTGTCGGTAGCGTAGCCGCAGCGTTGGCAGACGAAATAGCAGACGATGGCGGCAGCATTGTTGGTGAAATGCATGAGCATTGTCACCCAGAGACTGCCGGTCCAAAAGAGCACATATCCGAAGAGCGCTCCCATCAGCATGCGGGGGAGGAATCCGTAGAACTGGAAGTGAACAAAGGAGAAGATGAAGGCGGTGATCCAGATAGCAGTATGCGGAGTGGAATTGCGTGTATTCATCGTATTTTTTGATGTAAGCAGTCCTTGTAGTACACCGCGAAATGCAAGTTCTTCACCTACAGCAGGAAGAAGTGCCATCAGGCCGAGGTTGATGATGAAACCGAAGACGTTTTGGTCGGAGAGGAACAGCTTGAGGAGGTTATCGTTCTGTTCCTCCATCTGCTTCATCCATTCCTCGAGGTCGTGCAGGAAGAACGGGAGCGAAAGTTGCTGATTCCAATAGGATAGCAGGTTGATGCCGGGGAGCAGGATCAGCATGATAAGTGCCGCCAGGAGGAAAGTCTTGGTGGAAGGGCAAGTGTCGAGATGCAGCCAGCTGAAAGGCCGGTCACGGAAGAGCCAGGCTATGAGTAAGGCAGGAGCGATAAAGAGGCAGAGGACTTGGAGCGCCTGCAGGGTCTTGAGAGCCGCTACGGAGGTTCGGTCGGTAAGCAGTGCCCAAAGCAGCATAGCAGCGGCAGCACCGGCCATCATCAGGAGAAGCCAGATGCAGACTATGAAGAAAGTGGATCGTTCGCGTTTCATATCGTTGGTATTCATTTTCGGCGACAAAGGTACTGCTTTTTTAGGACATGTGCAAATAAAAAACGCATATTCCGGCGCAAAAGTATAAAAATATGTCAGAATATTTGCATAATTGAAAAAAAAGTAGTACTTTTGCGCCCAAATTTACGTGTGCGCGCGTGGCATGCGTAATTATAAAAGGAAAGAAACAAAAGAAACAAAGAAACAAAGAAACAAACAATATATAAATGAAAAGAAATTATTACATAGCAGCCCTACTATTGCCGGCATTGCTGATGGCAGGTACGGCACAGGCTACAGATGCCGGAACAGGGATATTCTCTGTAAGTGCGACTAAGAAGGTACAGTTTGCAACGGAGAATGAGACCAACGCAAGTACGCAGAATCTTTTTCAATGGGCAAATATCGCTTCATTAGAACATGACGGATGGCGAGTATTATCATATGATGAATGGACACACTTATTGGTCTCTTCTCCAACCGGTCGTGATAACGCTGACAATCTCAATGCGTTAGGAACTATTGATGGTACTCATGGCCTAATTATTTTATCTGACAATTTTATTCTTCCAGCCGGCTTGTCTTTTACGGGGAATAAGGCGGATTTGAGTTATAATATTTATACATCCGCACAATGGGCTCAAATGGAAGCAGCAGGAGCTGTCTTTTTACCGTTTACCGGATATGGATGGATGGATGGCCCTACTTATAAAGTGGCAGACCTAACAACTGAGGGAAGTTATTGGTCAAATTCAGAATATGACATAGATACCGACAAAGCCATTCGTATTCAATTTCATCAAAGTACTATTCATAATTATCAAGCAAGTCCCAAGACCCAATATTACGCGGTTCGTCTTGTACGAGAGGTAGGAGTACTGGACGAAAACGACGAGCAAGATGATTTTGAGACAAAGAAAGCGATTGCTGATGATTACAATTTTGCATTAATCAATCGTACACTTTATAAGGACGGTTATTTTAACACCTTGTGTCTGCCGTTTAGTGTGCCGCAAATAAGCAATTCGCCCTTAGCGGGTGCTACCGTGTATAATTTCACGGGTGCAGATGTGACCGGGGGAGCAGGAGACGAAGAATTGCATCTTCATCTGAGCCGCGTCACCAATGACCGATTGGAAATAGGCGTGCCTTATCTGATTCAATGGGCAAACACCGATGAGGTGCTTACCTATATGCGTTTTGAGAATGTAGAATGGGACACCGATACTACAGCAGCAGCTGATCCCGGTGACGGAAGCGTAAATTTCCATGGATTCTATTATCGTAAACACGTCAATGGTAATACCAATCCTTCGGCTGCACATTTTAACTTCTTTGTAGGAGCCGAAAACACGCTCTATTGGCCGGATGATGGAAATGATAATAATGCCAAGATGAAAGGATTCCGAGCCTACTTCTATATCACTCCGGGAGGAGGCCCTTCTTCCGCACCCGTTCGTTGCGGCATGCGGGCATCCTTCCAGATTACAAATACGGAAGATGCCGTTACCGATTTAGAAGAACTATTCAACCAAAGCAGAAATGGCAATCAGAAGTATTTCCAAAACGGTAAGATTGTATTGGTAATAGATGGTGAAACATATTCGATAGGAGGAGAAAAGCTATGAAATACTATATAACACCCAGTACAGAGGTACAAAAGATGGAGATCGAGAACGTTCTGCAAACTACTTCTACCCAGAGTGGTGGTGGCGCTCACCAAGAAACCGGTCGTGCCCCGGGACGGGATTATCGTCCGTGGTAAAGTCGCTTTAAAGTCGCTAAAAAGTCGCTAAAAAGCAGGTAAGGTAAATAGTAAGAGATAATATAATTAAATGATCGATAATGAAGAAAAAAATTAACTCGTTGGCAATTGCTGTTGTGGCAATTGGGGCAGTTATGATGACTGCATGCGGTCCGAAGATTCAGATGCCCGCACAAACATCGTTTGAAACAATGACTATCAGCAAGAGTGACATCTCGGTACCGCTGAAGTACAGTGCCACGCTGAAAGGTACGGCAGATGTGACCATCAAGCCTCAGATCAGCGGACAGCTGGTGGAGGTATGCATTACCGAAGGTCAGCAGGTGAAAAAGGGTGATGTGCTGTTCCGTATCGACAGCCGCGATGCACAGTTGGAGTTGCAGTCGGCAGAGGCGAATCTGCTGGCAGCTCAGGCCAAAGAGAGCAGCGCCAAGTTGGAGTATGAGAGCAACAAGAACCTGTATGAAAAGAAGATCGTGAGCAAATATGTATTGGACAATTCGGAGAACCAATACAAGCAAGCTCAGGCTTCTGTAGCGCAGTATCAGGCTACGGCCAACAGGGCTCGCGTGAACTTAGGTTACTGCACAATAACGGCTCCGGTGGACGGTGTAATCGGTTCGATACCCGTATTTGCAGGCGACCAAGTCAACAGTTTGACCTATCTGACGATGGTCAGCGGTAACGCCAAGATGTACGCCGAGTTCTCGGTGAGCGAGTCTGTTCTTGAGGAGCGCGCCAATGGCGATATCGAAGGCTCGTTGGAGAATTTCCCGGACGTAACGTTCCTCTTCAAGAGCGGTACGGAGTACAATAAGAAAGGCCGCATCACCAGTATTACCGGTACGGTGGACCGCACGACGGGTGCGCTGACCTGCAAGGCTACGTTCCCGAACCCCAACGGTGTGCTGTATTCGGGTATTCAGGGTACGGTGGTTATTCCGTTTGATGTAAAACAAGTGATTGTTGTTCCGCAGAATGCCGTAGTGCGCCTGCAGAGCAAATCGCTCGTATATAAGGTTGCCGCAGACAGCTGCGCGTATAGTGCAATCGTTAAGACCGTAGGTATCGGCAGCGAGCGCGACCTCGTGGTAACAGAAGGTCTGGAGGTAGGCGAAGTAATCGTTACAGAGGGCGCTAACAACCTCGTAGAGGGACAGAGGGTTCTGTTTTAGTCGAAAGTCGAAAGTCAAAAGTCGAAAGCAATGAAAGGGAACATCTTTATCGATAAAAAAGTGATGGCGATCTCGATAGCGATTGTCATCTCGCTGATCGGATTTATCTGCTTGAACACTTTACCTATTGAGCAGTATCCGAATATCGCGCCGCCGACGGTGGAAGTTTCCGCTTCCTATTCTGGCGCGGACGCGAACACCTGTATGAAATCCGTCATACAGCCGCTTGAGGAGCAGATCAACGGCGTGCAGGACATGACCTACATGACCGCGACCGCCTCTTCGACAGGCGATGTCAGTATCACGGTCTATTTCAAGCAGGGCGCAGACCCCGATATGGCGACCGTCAACGTGCAGAACCGTGTGACTCAGGCGCAAGCGCTGTTGCCGAGTGATGTGCTGCAGACCGGTGTCACGGTGACAAAACGTCAGAACAGTATTCTGCAGATTGCTGGATTGAAATCGACGGACGGCAAGTACGATGCTGACTTCATCTCCAACTACATCGACATCAACGTCAAGCCGCGTCTATTGCGTATCACAGGCGTGGGGAACGTAACAAACTTGGGTAACACATACGCGTTGCGCGTGTGGATGAAGCCCGACGTGATGGCGCAATACGGACTTGAACCGAGCGATATATCGTCCGCTATCTCCTCGCAGAGTTTCGTTACCTCGACCGGTACGCTCGGGCAGCAGTCCGAGAACGCCTATCAGTACCCGATGGAGTACAAAGGAACGCTCAAGAGTATCGAGGAGTTCGAGAATATCGTTATACGCGCAACAGAGGGCGGAAATGTGCTGTATCTGAGAGATGTAGCCACCGTGGAGATCGGTGCCAAGAGTTACACGATGACCTCCAATATAGACGGTAAGCCGGGGGTGTTCTATCTCGTGAACCAATCGCCGGGCGCAAACGCTACGCTGGTGAACGAACAGATTGACGAGCTGTACAAACAACTGCAACCGACGTTGCCGGCAGGTCTGGAATTTGTGATTATGGAGACCAGTAATGACTTCCTCTTTGCAGCAATCCACAATGTGGTGGAGACGCTGGTGATCGCGATTCTGCTTGTGATCCTGGTCGTATATTTCTTCCTGCAAAACTGGAAAGCGACTTTGATTCCTTCCATCTCGATTATCGTGTCCCTGTTGGGTACGTTTGCCATCGTGCGTATGGCGGGTTTCTCGCTCAATATACTAACACTCTTCGCGTTAGTGCTCGCCATCGGTACGGTCGTGGATGATGCGATCGTCGTGGTGGAAGCCGTGATGGCGAAACTGGAGACGGGTAAGATGCAAGGTTCGCCCAAAGACCAGGCTATTCAGGCGACGCGCGAAGCGATGAGCGAGGTGTCGGTAGCTGTTATCTCCTGTACGCTGGTCTTCATGGCGGTGTTCATCCCCGTGACCTTCATGAGCGGAACGAGTGGAACGTTCTTCACACAGTTTGGTATAACCATTGCCGGTTCGGTAGGCCTGAGTTGCGTCTGTGCGTTGGTGCTCTGTCCGGCACTCTGCGCCATGCTAATGCGCCCGAACGAGGAAGGTGCAGCGCAGCACAAAGGTATCGACTACTACACGAAGATCGCCTATGAGGCAAGTTACAATGCCATCCTCGGTAAATACCAAGGCGCGGTAAAGAAATACCTCCAGCGTCCGTGGTTGTCGTTTGCGCTGTTAGGCTTGGCTGCCGTATTGTTTGTCCTCTTTATGAAGATTATGCCTTCGGGGCTCGTGCCGCAAGAGGACCAAGGTGTGATTATGTGTGAGGTACGTGTGCCGGAAGGTGCGACGCTGCATGAGAACAGCGAGATCATGAAGCAGGTGGAAGAGAAAGTAAAAGCTATTCCGGAACTGGAGAGTTATGGGCTGGTAAGCGGCTACGGTCTGCTATCCTCCAACGGTTCCAGTTACGCATCGCTCATTATCCGTCTCAAGAACTGGGATGACCGTCCGGGCTTCAAGCACTATATTGACCTTATCATGGCGCGTTTCTACTATGATTGTTTGTCGATCAAGAACGCGCAGGTGGTGCCCTTCCAGATGCCGCAGATCCCGGGATACGGTACATCGAACAACATCGATTTGCAGATACAGGACAAGAGCGACGGAGATATGTCAGACTTTGGAAACAAGACCGATTACTTCCTTGCCAAACTACAGGAACGTCCGGAGATTGAGAGCGCAACGTCCACGTATTCGGAGCGTTTCCCGAAATTCAAGGTGCATGTGGATCCTGTCCAGTGCGAGCGTGCGGGTACTACGGCTCAGGCTGTGCTGAACACCCTGGGTGCTTACTGCGGTGGTTCGTACGTGGGTAACTTCAACCAGTTCAGTAAGGTGTATCAGATATGGGTTAGTGCTTCGCCGGAGTACCGATTGGATCCGTCCTCGCTGAATAACATGTATATCAAAGTAGGTAACGGCAAGATGGCACCTCTGTCGCAGTTTGTGACACTGGAGGAGATCGTCGGTTCGGCTTCGCATAGTCACTTCAACCTCTTCCAGTCTATCTCGTGCTCTGTAACGCCGGGTAACGGTTATTCGGAGGCAGAAGCCCATCAGGCTATCGCCGAGGTATTCAAAGAGACTATGCCGACCTACTGCGCGTACGAGTACGGCTCGATGTCGCGTGAGGTGGAGGAGAGTTCGAAGAGTAACTCGACGCTGATCATCTATCTGATCTGCGTTATCCTTATTTACCTCATCCTCGGTTCGCTGTATAACAGTTGGCTCACGCCGTTCGCCGTGCTGCTCAGCGTGCCGTTCGGACTGATGGGTTCGTTCCTCTTCTCGTGGGTAGGTAACAAGATCGGTCTGCCGGGTATGGAGAACAATATTTACTTGCAGACCGGTGTGATCATGCTTATCGGTTTGCTCGCCAAGACTGCTATTCTTATCACGGAGTTCGCGGCTGAGCGTCGCAAGCAAGGTTTGAGTATCGTGGATGCCGCCTTTGAGGCATGTAAAGAACGTCTGCGTCCGATTCTGATGACCGTCATCACGATGATCGCCGGTATGATTCCGTTGATTATTGCCGGCGGTGCAGGTGCTAACGGTAACCGTGCATTGGCATTGGGCGTTGTAGGTGGTATGAGTATTGGTACACTGGCACTGGTATTCGTCGTTCCGGCATTCTTTATAGTCTTCCAGACCTTGGAGGAGAAAGTGAGCGGAAGCCCGGTTGCTGTCAGCGATCAGCAATCAGCAATCAGTGATCAGCAATCAGAAGGAAAGGAGGAAGAGAAATGAAAAAGTATATCTGTATAGTTCTCACAGGTTTGGTTTTGTCTTCCTGTGGAGTTTATAAGAAATATCAGTCGCAGAGCGGAGCACCGGATGATCTGTTCGGCCGTGGTGATTCGATTGCCAAAGCAGCCTCTGAGGCATCTATCGCCGAGCTGTCGTGGCGTGAGTTCTTTGTGGATCCGATGCTGCAACAACTCATCGACTCCGCGCTGGTTCGCAATACGGATCTAATGGCCGCCAAGTCGGCCGTACTGCAGGCACAGGCTTCGCTCAAAGCTGCGAAACTGGCCTATCTGCCTTCGCTGAGTCTGAATCCGCAGGCCGGCATCTCCACCCAGATGTTCGGTTCGTCGGGTAGCGGAACGGGACTAAACTACTCGTATAACATCCCGCTGCAGTTGGACTGGAACATCGGCATATCGGGTTCGGTGACGGTCAATAAACGCAAAGCGCAAGCCGTGTTGGAACAAGCCGAAGCGGCACGCGATGCGACGCAAGCCAACCTCATCGCAACCGTTGCACAGTACTATTTCCAACTGCTGATGCTGGATAAAGAACTGCAGATCCTCATCGAGACCGACAGTCTGTGGGAGGAATCGCTGGAGACAGAGCGCGCCTTGTGGGAGAACGGTCAGGCGTACTCGACCGCTGTGAACCAGATGGAGAGCTCGTGCGTGAGCGTCAAGACTCAGATCGTAGACACGCGCCGCAGCATCCTGTCGGCCGAAGGGGAACTGTGCAAACTGCTGCGTATCACCCCGCAACCGATTGCACGCCTGGCTTGGGGCGACTATAGCCTGCCTGAACGATTCAGCACGGGTGTGCCGGCTACGCTGCTGGAGAACCGTCCGGATATCAAGGTGGCAGACAAAGTGCTGGCTGAGGCGTTCTACAACACCGCTTCAGCACGTGCAGCCTTCTATCCTTCGTTCAATCTGACCGGCCTACTCGGTTGGGTAGGACAGAACGGTGCCGACCCGGGTGCGCTGCTGATGAAGTTAGCGGCTTCGCTGATGCAACCCGTCTTTGCGCAAGGCAAACTGACCGCACAGCTCAAGATCGCCAAACTCAACCAAGAGGACAAACTCATGGATTATATCCAGACCGTTATCAAGGCCGGTAACCAGGTGAACGCTGCGCTTGCAGACTGCCAGGTGGCCAAGGACAAAGATGTACTCTATAAGCATCAAGTAGCCGTGCTGGAAGATGCCTATACCGGTACGCACGAGCTGATGAACGCCGGTAAGGCTTCGTATATCGAGGTACTCACGGCACAAGAGTCGCTACTGTCGGCACAGCTGAACGAGGCAACCAACCTCTACAACGGTGCCACGGCGCTGATTGGTCTCTATATCGCCCTCGGCGGTGCAACGAAATAAAGGAATAAACGATTAAATCACACCGATATGAAAAAGATCTTGTATCTGGCCTTTGTGGCTATCGCGGCCCTCGCGATGAATGCATGTAAGAGTAACAGCGAACCTACGCCTCCTGATGAGCAAAAGCAGGACACGACGAAGGTGGAATCCATCAAGGGTTCGATCACTACTCCCGCCTGGACCAATCCGGAGGGATACGATATGACCTCATCGATGACGGCTATCGTGAAGGTGGATCTGGCGCAGTCGTTCAGTGCGGATCAACTCGTAGAAGGCGGTTATCAACCCTCCACGAGCGATAAGCTGGCTGCGTTTGACGCTACGGGCAACTGCCTGGGCGTAGCCGAACAGACGGATGGCCTGTACTTCCTCTATATCACGGCTCCCGAGAACGATAGTCAGGTAGCTATCCGCTACTATTCGGTCACGCTGAAGAATATCTTCATCTCGACCAAGACTTTTGCGTTCCGCAACGACGATAATCTCGGAACGGTAGCTGAACCCTATGCACCTACGTTTGAAGTAGATAAGAAGTAATATGGCTAACATGATGGAAAAGGCTGCCCAGGTGTTGGCAGCCAAAGGTAAAACGACGCGCATCGTGGTCTTCACAGGCGCAGGTGTGAGCGCCGAGAGCGGTTTGGGTACGTTCCGCGATTCGGACGGTTTGTGGGAGAAATACCGTGTGGAGGATATCTGCACGCACGAGGCCTGGCTAAGAAATCCGGAGCTGTGCGTGGAGTTCTACAATGCCCGTCGTCGCGATACACTCAACGCGCAGCCCAATGCCGCGCATAAGGCGATTGCTCAGTTGCAGAAAGCATATCCACTCACGCAAGTCATCACCCAGAACATCGACGACCTGCACGAGCGCGCCGGCAGCACCAACGTCACGCACCTGCACGGCGAGATACGCAAACTGCGTTCGGAGATCAACGAGACGGATACGGTTGACCTCGAAGGCTGGGAGCAGCACTACGGAGACCGGCATCCCGACGGCACGATACTGCGTCCCTATATCGTGTTCTTCGGCGAAGGTGTGCCCTATTTCAGTCAGGCCTGCGAGATAGCCGCTAAGGCCGACGTGATGCTAGTCATCGGTACAAGTCTGAATGTGTATCCCGCAGCCAGCCTGCTGCAGTACGTGAAGGACGGAACGCCGATTCTGTTTGTGGATCCCGGTATGCCCGAGTTCGGTATCTATAAGAACCGCGTGGAGCATATCCGCAAGAAAGCGACGGAAGGCGTGCCGGAAGTGGTGAAACAGTTGACAATTGATAATGGATAATGGATATTTTTAATTATCCAACTGCAAACTGAATCGGATAGCCCAGTTGGGTGAGGCGGGTTCGTTGCGATGTGTGAGACGCCAGACGGAGTGAATATCGCAGATTCGCAGGATATTGCCGATACCTACACCTATCTCCACATAGGGCACCGTCAGCGATTGATACAGGTCGGATTGTTCCGGCCTGTTTTTTTCGCTCAGACCTCCCCAGGCAATCTTAAAAGTAGCGAGTTCGCGCAGGTGGAGATAACGCACACCCGGTATGAGGTTGAACAGGCAACCGCGGCCGTTCCATTTCATATGGAGCAGCATATAGCGGTCAGCACCGTACTGCAAGTTATGCATCAGCGTAAAGCGGTCGAGGGCATAGGCTACCGACTGGTTGGCGCTGAAGGTCTCGAGCATCGGATAGGGTACGCGCCCGAGGACAAGTCCGGCTTCGAAGAGATAATCCAGACGTCCCATCATTCCGAGCGGTACCTCCTGACGCACGAGCATTTGGAGTCGTCCGTAGAGGCGGTAGGTGGAGAGGACGGAGGTGCGGATCGTACCGGTCTCGAGACCAAGATAGAGAATCGGCAGACGACCGTATACGTGGATGCGGCGGAAGAAGAGGTCCACCTTACGCTCATCAAAAGATAGTCGCAGCAGCGTGCCGACAGAGGTCATCAGGAAATCATCCTGCCAACTGTAGTCGAACCATTTCCGCCCCTGACTCACGCGGGCAACGGAGCCGTAGATATCCTGCTCGAGGTAGTCGGTCCACTCGTTGGAGGAACTCAGTCGAAATTCGCGCACGCGTATCTGACTGTTATAGCTGACCTTGGATGCGGGCACAAAGGCCTGTGTGAGGGCTGTGGTAAAATCGCGCTGACGGAAGAGCGAGGCATTCTCGAGGTAACTGTCGCTCAGTCCCAAGCGATCCAGCCAACGGTAGTCGTCGGAGAAGGTGAGATGCAGTTGATGCCAATGCGGCGTAGGCAGATTCAGGTGCAGTCCCACCCCACCCTTGAAGGCCTGGTCGCGGAATCCGTAGCCTGCATAAGCATCTATGCATACATTCTTCATGAGTTGCTCGCTCGTGCGCAGACCTATACCGAGGCGCACGCCCTCGGTAGGCGTGACACGGAAGAGCTGGTTGATATTTCCCACCTCGAGCCATTTGCCGGCCGGGATATATCCGGTCAGGATCGTCTTGGCAAAGAAATCCGCTACGCGGATGAGCGGCATATCCGCTACGGTCTGCATATCCTGTATGCTATCGTGCGCCGTAGTCAGATGCTGCTGTTCGGATGCAGCGGCGGTGGAGGCGCGATGACGGATATAGATGGTCGGCAACGTGCGCGAGGTATCGATTCTAACGGCATAGTCCAGCAGCAGATCCGCTTCGGCAGTTGACAGCTGATATTGAGCCGTTGACGGCTGAAACGTCTGCCGGAAAGTGAGGCCGCGGAGGTAGTTGATATTGACCTGCGGCGAGACAGTAGCATCGATCGAGAGGAGAGCGCAGGTGAGCGAATCCAGGGTCATCGTACCGTTGAAGGTGGGATAGAAAGGATTCTTGGTGCGGAAATCTACGATGTAAGCCTTGCGTCCGTCCTCCGTCAGGATACTGTCCGCGAGGTAGTAACGATAGTAGGCGTTGCCTTCCGCCGCAAGGGGCGAGAGGAAGTTCGCGCCATAGAAGGCGATCGTGTTGCGATAGAAATCGGGCGTATGATCGAGGTACGCGAGTTGCGCCTGGTAGTCCGCCTCGGAGAGGATGAGGGCCTGCGTGTGCTTCTCGCCGTTGCTCATCTCGCTGTGGTAAAGCGGCAACAGGTACGTAGAGTCGTCCATCGGGATGAAGCCGTCGGAGAGTTGATGCCATAGGCGTCGCTTCAAATGACGAGCCTGGATATCGCTCACATAGACGTCCGTTACCTGATCCGTCTGCGCAACCTCGTAGGCTACCGCATTCTGCTTGCGCAAAGCGCGGGCACGAGCCATCAACGGTAGCGCAGGATTGGCGCCCGGCAGGATAAAGACATCCTCCAGTTGCGTGGTCTTCTCCTCAAGCGCAATATCGATACCGGCACTGATGCCCGGCTCCACCTTGATGCGCTGCGTCTTATATCCGATAGCCGACACGGCGAGCGTCGTACGACGATTGAGGTCGGCACGCAAGAGGAAGATACCCTCCGTGTTGGTGGTGGTACCGATTGTTGTTCCTACGAGCGAGAGGTTCACATTCGCAATAGGCACACCGGTTTTGGCATCGTAGATCTCGCCGACAAGCGTCGTCTCAGCCGCAAAGAGAGGTGAAAGATGAAAGATGAAAAATGAAAGGACTATGCATCCTATCCACCATTTCCTATCTCTCCTTTCAACTATCGCCATTAACTATAACCTATAACCAATAACCTATAACCGTTACCCCTTATTCGCCGGATGATATTTGAGAATAGCCTGACGCAGATCCTGAATATCGACGTGGGTATAGATCTCGGTGGTGGTGATATCCTCGTGTCCGAGCAGTTGCTGTATGATACGCAGGTCGGCACCGTTCTGCAGGAGGTGCGTGGCAAAACTATGCCTGAGGGTATGCGGCGAGATGGTCTTTTGGATTCCGGCCGCAGCGGCGAGCCGACGAATGATGGTGAAGATCATCATGCGGGTGAGGTGTCTGCCGCGACGGTTCAGGAAGGCGATATCCACATCATCGGGGTGGATTGTCAGGTGGCAACGGTCCTGCATCCAGAAGTCGAACCATTTCTCCGCTTCGGGCGAGATAGGCACCAGGCGTTGCTTGGAGCCCTTACCGCGGATGAGCATATAGCCCTCCGTGCGGTACATATCGCTCAGCCTCAGACCAACCAACTCACTCACGCGCAGACCGCTGCCGTAGAGCATCTCGATGATCGCGCGATTACGGTTGCCCTCGGGCGTAGAGAGGTCGATAGCCGAGACGAGGCGGTTGATCTCCTCCAGGCTCAGCACCTCAGGCAGGTGCATCTCCTTGCGGGGCGTCTCGATGAGTTCGGAAGGATCGTCGTCGCGATAACGGTGATAGAGCAAAAAACGGTAGAAGGAGTGCAGACCGGCGATGACGCGAGCCTGCGTACGCGAATTGGCTGCTTTGCCGAAGGTGTCGTAGACGAAGGCCTCCAGGTCCTCGTACGCCGCACGCTCCACGGGTTTGCCATCCGCCTTGTCCTTGAGATAGCGCGCAAGTTTGGCGAGGTCTCTCTCGTAGGCTTCGATGGTATTCTCCGACATATTGCGCTCCAGGCGCAGGTACTGATGATATTCACTCAGGATTCCCGACATAGGTAGCGTGGTAGGTTTGGTCATCGGCGGTCGTGAGCCGGAAATCAAGACGTAGGCTGTCGTCTTGTTCGACGGTAAAAGTGCCCTCCTTGATGAGGATGATCTGACGGATGCGGCTGTCTTCGATGAGCAGCAGATATGCGCCGGCTGCTGAGCCGTCTAACTGCAGTCCGGGCAAGGCTGTATGCACCAACGTGGTGCTATCCACGGTGTATTCGCCCTCTGTCAGCAGGGTATCCTCCAATGTGACGAAGATATCGGAGAAATAGAGGTTGGTGCCGGTGCCCTGGATATAACCCTTGTCATTGAACGAGAGCCCGCTGCTATAGAGGTCCAGCGAGAGGACATTGCGGTCGATGGATGCATACCACTGACCGTGGTTCTGCAGTTTCATCAGCGTCAGCACAGTGTCAGCTACGGGTTTGGTCTCAGGTTCGACGTCTTGGCCTCCGTCGCCGCAGGCCACCAGGCATAGCGTAGCGAGGAGCAGGAGTATGGATTTATTCATTCGTTGAAGCATAGTCATCTTTCAATTGACGGGTTGGAATAAGTGCGGCCACAAAACCGATGAGCAGGACTACCGTCATGACCACGATGAGATCCGTAAGCTCTACGCGCACGGGGTAGGCCGAGAGGACATATTCGGTGCCGGAGCCGAGACGGATGAGTCCGAACTCCTGCTGAATGAGGCAGAGTATTAGTCCAAGAACCAATCCCAACACGGCACCGGTCGCAGAGATGAGCCATCCCTCCAGCGTGAAGATACGGCGTATCATCCGATTGTCGGCACCGATGTTACGCAGTGTCCGTATATCCTCCTGCTTATCCAGCATCAGCATCGTCAGGCTGCCGATCAGGTTAAACGCCGCGATCAGCAGTATGAAGAAGAAGAGCAAGGCGGTCAGCCATTTCTCGATACGGAGAATGCGGTAGAAGTCCTCCTGCTGCTCGTAGCGATCCTGTACGATATAGTTTTCGCCTATGAGTCGGCGGATCTGTTTCTTGGTCTTCTGCACATTGGCGTCGGGGCGCAGCCTAAGTTCCAGCGCCGTCGCCTCGCTGTTGCTATAGGAGAAGAGTTCGCGGGCAAGGGGCAGCGACACGAGCATCATCTTATCGTCGTATTCCACTTGATTGACGGCAAATATGCCGGCCACGAAGCAACTGCGTTGCTCGAATGCCTGATCGGGTCGCATCAGGTTGACCCGTCCCGTTCGCCGCGGGGCGTAGAGATGGATGGCCTTGATGAAATGCGCGCCGAGACCTAACTGCCATGCCAGCCCCTGACCGACCACCGTGCGTTCGAAGGCGCCGTCAAAGACGCTGTAGTTGCCGTCCACGATGATCGAATCGATATCCGTGAGTGCCTGATAGGCGGTATCCACTCCCTTGATGAGCGCGGGAATCTGGTGGTCCTCAAACTCAACGAGTGCCGTCTCTTCAATCGTGATAGCCGCTACCGCCACCTCGTCCATCGTCTGCACAGATAGCAGGGCTTCATCCTCTATGGAGAACGACTTACCCTCCGCCGCCGTGATATGCAGGTCGGGATCGAATCGGGAGAACATCTTCTCTACCTCGCTGCCCAGACCGTTCATCACGCTCAATACGCACACCAACGCTGCCGTCACCACCAAAACGGCAACGGCGCTCACGCCGCTGACGATGTTGATGGCATTGTGGCTCTTCTTGGCCCACAGATACCGCCACGCGATATGTGTCTCGATATAGGCGATACTATTGGTGCAATAACTGGTCTATACGCTCCATCCGGTCGATGGTCTCATCCAGGTGGAAATGCAGCTCGGGAATCACGCGCAGCTGATGGCGCTCCAGCGCACCCAGCTCACCGCGAATCTTACCCTTGTCCTCCTCGATGTGCGTCATCGTATCCTGCACCTTATCCTGCGGAAAGATGCTCAGATAGATATTCGCCACACTCAAGTCGGGCGACACGCGTACCTCGCTCACGGAGATCAACACTCCGTGCAACGCGCGCGCGTACCTTAAAAATATATCGCTCATGTCTTTCTGGATCAGGCGAGCGATCTTGTGTTGTCTGGTTGTTTGCATAGTTGTTTGGTGTTTTGCAAAACAAGGGAAAGGAGACGCGTCTCTTTTCCCTGTTTATGCTTGATTTGACGTATTAATCTGGTGATTAATATTTGTGACGGCCTTCGTCTGCTACGGTCAGTTTCTTACGACCATGAGCGCGACGGGCAGCCAGTACGCGACGACCGTTGGCGGTAGCCATTCTCTCAAGGAAACCGTGTTTGTTGCGACGCTTGCGTTGCGAAGGTTGGAATGTACGTTTCATTTTTCTTCTTGGTTTTATTATGCCGGCTCTTCAGCCGGATTTGGGGGTTATTAACTCGTAATAGCGCCAATTCGCAGTAGCCGTTAAGCGAAAAAGCGTGCAAAGGTACGGCTTTTTTTTGATATGACAAAATTTTTTTTGCATAAAATG
Source organism: uncultured Bacteroidales bacterium (assembly GCA_946404495.1). Classification (GTDB taxonomy): domain Bacteria; phylum Bacteroidota; class Bacteroidia; order Bacteroidales; family Paludibacteraceae; genus Colicola. The sequence continues at coordinate 16,722 of CAMJDT010000020.1, read as the reverse complement.
ATGTTTTTTGGTAAGAAAAATGCATTTTTATTTGTGTATGTCGCAAAAAAGCAGTAATTTTGCGGCCCAAAACAACAACTTAGATCTGTTAGGTATAATTATTTTTACTAATTAACTAACAAACATTTATTTATGAAGAAGTTTTACTTCGCTCTTTGCATGTTTCTCTCAGTAAACATGTTTGCACAAAACGCCGTGGCTGATTTCGAAGAGGCCGCTATCACTCCCGATTCCGCCAACAGCCAGTACCTGATGGATGAAACCGGTACTTTCACATCCGGTGATTTCCTGTTCGGTCAGTATGTGGACACCTCGTGGGGAGATGCGTACTACTACGGCTTCGTGGTATCCAACCACACCGATACCGATTGGCAGTCCTTCGACGACGCTTATCAGGTTGTAGGTGGCCAAGCCCACAGCGGTGATAACTTTGCTGTTTGGTATGCCTCTTGGTATGGTGGCGACCGCGTAAGCGTAGCCGGCGATAAGGCTAAGAAACTGGATTGTTTCTACATCAACAACACCACCTACGCAGAGCACGCCATCACCGTTAGCGACGGCATGACCCAAGGTCCGTTTACGGCTGATGACTGGTTCAAACTGACCATCTACGGTTGGAACGGTGCAACCATGACCGATAGCATCGATTTCTATCTGGCCAAGGACGGCTCTTACATCCAAGAGTGGACCAAGGTGGACCTCACTGCACTCGGTGCCGTTACCGAACTCTCGTTCGCAATGTCCAGCACCCGTAACAATTCGTACGGCATGACCACTCCCGCTTACTTCTGCATGGATGACCTCACCTACGCCATTGAGCAAGGTCTGGAGGATGCTATCGTAACCGAGAAAGCTCAGAAAGTCATCATCAACGGTGTCCTCTACATCAACCGTGATGGTCGTCTCTACAACGCCCTCGGCGCAGAGGTTCGTTAACAAAGTAACATTGGCCGTTGGCATTGGCGTTAGCCGAGATAGCCAATGCTAATGCCAATAGCCAAAGCCAGATAAAATCGCAGGATTGTAATAAATTCTGCGATTTTATTTGCATACATCAGAAAAAAGCAGTACCTTTGCAGCAAAATTGATAAAATCTCAAATACCCACTAATATGGCACAAGTAACATTTGAAACACTCAATCCCAAAGCAAAACTTTTTGCAGAACTTAAAAGCGGTAAATACGCGTGGTGGGAAAAAGTAAAGGCGAATCCGGATTTATACATCGAAATTCGCAAGGATAATAACATCAATGTGTACTATCAAGGCGGTAGTGTAATACGTCTTCATTATTGTTCACGTCACAAGAGAGTACAAGCCTTTACGCACGCGAAGTATTTGAACGGCAAAGGAAAAGATTATATCGAGTGCGCTGATCAATTAGATGACGTATTGGATCGTATTATTGCAAGTATTCCCAAATACTATTCCCAAAAGAAGGGAACGAACAAGAAGAATTGGAGCGAGAAATTTATCCAAAGTCAATATATATTGAAGTATCATACACTATATTTGGACTCAGAATTTGCTTACAAGGAAGATCCTTATGATATTCGGGTCGATTTGATTGAATGTGCCGATGGAATCATTCGTTTCGTAGAACTTAAGAGGCTGGATGACGGAAGGATGTTGAAGAAGTCAGATGATTCTCCTGAGGTCGTTGATCAGGTCAACTCTTATCGGCGTTTTATTCAAGAATATGAGGCAAAAATCATCGAGTACTATAAAAAACTTTGGTGCATCAAGAACGACCTCAATCTGCCTAACACCTGCGAACCTAAAGAGGTAAGCAAGGAACCCTTGTTGTTGATATTCAACAGGTGGCCTAATACAAATCCAAGGCGTGAAGAACATACCCGACGTATGGAGGAAATACTGCAAAGAAAAAATATTGACTATGTAATTGAATCGGAAATATGTATGCTATAAACCCTACAAAAAGTCTACAAAAACCCTACATAAAGTCTACAAAATCCTCTCGCTACTACGGAATCTATTCATTTCCCGCAAAAAAACAAAATTTTTCACTTTTCAATTTTCACTTTTCAATTTATTTTTGTATCTTTGCAGGCTGATTTGGATAAACACTTAATACAATGGATACTATGACACAATTTTTAGACGTGTACGCGCCCGCATTTTTGAACTGGTCGCGTTGGATTTTCGTAGCTATAGAAGTCTTGGGTGCCGTGCTATTTATCGGCTCTATCATCAGTCGGTATGCTTTCAAAAAGCCTACAGAGGCGGATTTTGAGTTCCTGCTGTACGGTATTATCTATTTAGGAGTAGCCGTTTGTTTTGACGTGCCGATGTTTTGGATGTCGATGGCATATGTGTTTGCCGTATATATGCTGCTTTTCCCCATTCTGCTGACGCCCAAGCCGAAGCTGTTCACCTATCTCTTCAAACCCTTGGCCATTCTCAGTCAGATCGTGTATCTCGGAGCCTTGTTCTACAATCATCACTACGAGGGCTTCGAGTGGTTCTGGCGTCTGGCGCTTTTGATCGGATGGTTCCTTGTTTGCTATGTGCTCATCTGGCTTACGGACGGTAGCACCAAAGAGAATATCTGCACACATTGCGGCCGATTCGGCGATAATGAGAAGGAGGACACCCGTTGGGAGGAGGACGGCTGCGAGTACATCTATTACAAGTGCGCCTACTGCGGCGAGACCTATCGGGTGAAGATTAACGAGAAGAAGGAGAAAGTGAAAAGTGAAGAGTGAAAGGTGAAAAGTGAAAGGTAAAGGTCACAAAATACCGAAAAATGCAGATATTTCATAAAAAAAGCGAAAAATATTTGCACATATCAAAAAAAAGCAGTACTTTTGCACGCTTTTTCGCCGCCTTTGTGCGAGAGAGCATGATTAAATAACTACTAATTAAAACAAATTAACTGTATGTTAAACCATTATGAAGCCGCTTTCGTATTGACTCCCGTTTTGTCTGAGGCCCAGATGAAGGAAGCGGTAGACAAATTCGAGAACCTTCTCAAGGAGAATGGCGCCACCATTCTTAACCGTGAGGAGTGGGGTCTGCGCAAGCTCGCATATCCTATCCAAGGCAAAACCACGGGATTCTACGCCTTGCTGCAATTTGATGTAGAGCCCGCCGTTATTGCGACGCTCGAAACAGCGTATCGTCGTGACGAGCGCGTATTGCGCTTCCTGACGACCCGTCTGGACAAGTACGCATTTGAGTATGCTGAGAAACGTCGTCACGCTAAGACGGCACAAGTTGTTGAACCCGCTAAAGCAGAAGAGGAGGCTTAAACTATGGCACAAGAAGAAGTTCGCTATCTCACTCCGCAACAGAGCGTAGAGAAGAAGAAAAAGTACTGCCGTTTCCTCAAGAGCGGAATCAAGTACATCGACTACAAGGACCCCGAGTTCCTGAAGAAGTTCCTCAACGAGCAAGGCAAGATCCTGCCTCGTCGTATCACCGGTACAAGCCTGAAATACCAACGCAAAGTGGCTCAGGCCGTTAAGAAAGCTCGTCACCTGGCATTACTGCCCTATGTGACCGACATGATGAAGTAAACCCTAAAACGCGAAAGGATTGTAATATGGAAATTATTCTGATTCAAGACGTAGCGAATCTGGGCTACAAGAACGACATCGTGAAAGTGAAAGACGGTTACGCTCGTAACTATCTTATCCCCAACAAGATGGCTATCATCGCCAACGACAGCAATCGCAAACAGTTGGCTGAAAACCTCAAGCAACAGGCCAAGAAGATGGCTCAGATGCTCGCTGACGCACAAGCTTTGGCTGAGAAACTGGCTGCTCTGACCATTACCGTTGCCGTTAAGGCTAACGAGGATGGCAAGATCTTCGGTACCGTTACCACGGCTCAAATCGCCGAGGCTATCGAGGCTCAAGGACTCAACGTGGATAAGAAGATTATCACCGTAGACGCCGTTAAGGAACTGGGTGAGCACGTGGCTTACGCCCGTCTGCACCGTGAAGTGAAGGCTGAAATTAAACTGAATGTAGTTGCGGCCGAATAACCCTTTAAAAGTAAGACGATTATGAAACAAGGAATTCATCCCGAGAACTACCGCGTAGTGGTATTTAAGGACATGTCGGACGGTACCCAATTCTTCAGCCGTTCCACCGCTGCTACGAAGGACTCCATCGAAATCGATGGTCAGACCTATCCGCTCATCAAGCTGGAAATTTCGAACACTTCGCACCCCTTCTATACGGGTAAGTCGAAACTGGTGGACACCGCCGGTCGTGTGGACAAATTCATGTCTCGCTACGGCAACCGCCAACGCAAGCACTAAGCGTGAACGAAAAGGGTGGGCACAATGCCTGCCCTTTTTTTTAGTTGAGAATTCTTATTTCGGCTAAAGCCTCAAACGATCGGCTAAAGCCGTACGACAGTTGATAGTTGACATTTATTTCATGAAACGAGAACTATACAAAGAGTTAGGCAAGATGACGCTGATGAGCTGCGCGCTGTTTGGCGCCTTCTTCTTGCTATTATGGCTCGCGGAACTACTCATACCGAGCCTCAACGGCGTATTGCTCCATTGGGACGATCCCGCCTTCCTCGTAGGCATACCCGCCTCCGTCATAGGCGTAGCTTACGTTCTGACGATACGCAATCCCAAGAACTACACGGGTTTCATACTCGGCATCGCGATGTCGCTGCTGCTCGCCTGGCAGTTCTACCTGCAGGGTAACTACGACCTTGTCTTCCTCTATGTACTGGTCTTCGTGCCCTTTATGATCATGTCCTTCCGCGCCTGGCGAGCCAATACCTTAGGACAAACCCAAGATCAAGGTGAACTCCGTCCCACCTTCGTTCAGATTCCTAAGTTCGTGGCTCTACTGGTCACCTTCATCGTGGTCATCGCAGCGGACTATGTGCTCAATACCCTGCTCATCTACCGCGACGCGTGGAGCGAACATGCCGTACTCAAGATCTTGGGTGGCGCCATGATTGCCTCGTCGCTGCTGGCCAATATCCTGATGATACGCCAACGCAACGATGCCTGGATCAACTGGGTCATCTATAGCGCCGTAGGCATGATCTTCTACATCGTAGTGGATAATATGTTTTCCATCCTGCTTTTCCTCGTGTTCCTTATTATTAACGCGCGCGCACAATACGCGTGGCTCAAGATGACACAGCACGAGGACTTCGGATGGACGAGGAGAGTTGATAATTGACAGTTGACAATTGATAACTATGACTAAGAAACAAGATACACTTCTCCGCGTGGAGAAAACGACTACGCTGCTGCCCTTTCTGATGGAAAAGATGGGCGGTATGTCGCGCACCAGTGTGAAGAGCCTGTTGGGACACAGACAGGTGAGCGTCAACGGCACCGTACAGACGCGCCACGATACGCCGCTCAAATCCGGCGACAAGATCACGATACTCGCCGGACGGGGAAACATCGAACTCAAACACCCCAAACTCAAACTCATCTACGAGGACGAGTACCTCATCATTGTGGACAAGAAACCCGGTCTGCTGACCGTAGCAACACATCCGGGCTCCACCGAGATGACCGTCTTCTCCATCCTCAAATCCTACGTCAAGAAGCAGAATCGCCGCAACGGCATCTATACTGTGCATCGTCTGGACCGCGAGACCAGCGGACTGCTCGTCTTTGCCAAATCGGCTGAGCTGCAGCAATATATGCGTCAGTACTGGCGGCAGCTGGTCACCAAACGCACCTACGTAGCCGCAGCCGAGGGCATCTTCGATATCAAGGAAGGACAGATACGCAGTTGGTTCACCGAGGATAAACGCAATGCGATGGTATACAGCTCCCCCGTAGACGACGGCGGCGACCTGGCTATCACCAACTACAAGGTCATCCGTGAGGGACAGGACTGCTCGCTCGTGGAACTTAACCTCGAGACCGGTCGCACCAACCAGATCCGTGTACATCTGGCTTCCAAAGGACATCCCGTCATCGGCGACCGTAAGTACGGTCACGGCAACGAAGACAGTCCTATCGACCGACTCTGCCTGCACGCCAAGATACTGGAGTTCATCCATCCCGCTACAGAAAAAACGGTACGGTTTGAGAGTGCCGTACCGCGTGAGTTTATGCGCCTGATGGAGGAATAATTCCGAGCCTTACGCTCAATTCTCCAATAGATCGGGTCTCCGCTCCATCGTGTGGCGGAGACTCTCTTCATATAACCACTCGTCAATCTTAGCCTGATGGCCGGACAGCAGGATATCGGGCACACGCCAACCTTTATACTCCGCGGGACGCGTATAGACTCCCGGTTCCAATAGGTTATCCTGAAAACTGTCGTTCAGCGCACTCGTCTCATCACCCAGTGCACCGGGCAACAAGCGCACGATAGCATCCGTCATGATTGCTGCCGGCATCTCACCGCCCGTCAGCACAAAATCGCCTATCGTATATTCCTTGGTCACAAAATGATCACGCACACGCTGATCCACACCCTTATAGTGCCCGCACAGGATAATGAGGTTCTGCTTCAAGCTGAGCATATTCGCCGTCTTCTGCGTAAAGCGCTCACCATCCGGAGCGGTAAAGATCACCTCATCGTAGTCGCGCTCTGATTTAAGATGCGTGATGCAACGGTCAATAGGCTCGATCTGCAACACCATCCCTGCCCCGAAACCAAAGGCATAGTCGTCCACCTTGCGGTGTTTGTCCAGGGTATAATCACGCAGATTATGCACCACGATCTCAGCCAAGCCTTTATCCTTGGCCCGCTGGACGATGGAGTGATTCAGCGGCGAATCCAGCAACTCCGGGCAACATGTTATAATATCTATTCTCATAAGTCGTTAGGGGACCCCAAAAATCGGCAGATTTTTCGGGGAAGCCCCGGTTAGTCGATGGTCGTTAGTCGATGGATAAATATCAATTGTCGTACGGCTTTAGCCGATCGTTTGAGGCTTTAGCCGAAATAAGAATTATCAATTATCAACTATCAATTATCAAGGCACGGGGTCGTAGCCTGAGCCTCCCCACGGATGGCAACGACATATTCGTTTTACTCCCAGCCATCCGCCCTTGAAGATGCCGTATTTCATCACCGCCTCTACCATATACTGGCTGCAGGTAGGCGTATAACGGCAGGACGGCGGCGTCAAGGGCGAGATACAGTATCTGTAGAAATAGACAGGCACAAGGAAGAGGGTGCGGACTATCTTCTTAATCGTCTCCATGATTTCCCTCCTTACTATGCTCTTCCTGTATACGCCGGAGTGCCTTCTTCATACCTTTCTCGATGACGCTATAGGGCTGAATCGCCTTATCCACATAGTTGAAGGCGATATCATACCCCTGCTTCATCTCCTCGGAGTTGAGTCGCCAGGCTTCGCGCATCCGTCGGCGCAAGAGATTGCGGTCCGTAGCATGGCGAAACAGCGACTTAGGAGCCCAGATGAGCACCTCCGTAGCGGACAAACTCGGCTGCCATGTCACACGCACCGGCCAGGACGTGAATCTACGCCCCGTACGATACAATGCGGCAATAGCTTCCTGTCCGCACAGTTTCTCCGATTTAGGAAAGGTGTGCTTCAAAATACCGATTGATAGCCGTTGTGATACTCGGACAATCGGGCGTAGGAGCCATGATATCCGGTGTGAAACCCATTTCCTGCAATGCGGCAGCCGTATTGGCGCCGAAGCAGGCTATGACTTTGTCCCCTTGCTTCAGGTCGGGGAAGTTCTTCTTCAGCGCGTGCGCTCCGGCCGGTGTGAAGAGTACCACCATATCATGGTCAAACACCTCATCCTCAGGCCAATCGCTCGGCACCGTACGGTACATAACGGCCGGTTGGATCTCGATATCGTGCTCCTTGAACATATCGATGGTATCGTTCGAATGCACATCCGACACCACAATCAGGTATTTCTCGTTCGGACGACGATTCATCGCCGGCAGCAACTCGTCAAATCGGTTATGCTCGGCAAAGAACACCTTACGCTTGCGGTACTGGATATACTTCTGCAGGTAATTGGCAACAGCCTCGGAGATGCAGTAGTAATGCATACTCTCCGGCACCTGAATGCGCATCTCCTCGCACATGCGGAAATAATGATCGATAGCCAGACGCGAATTGCACAGCACCGCCGTGTAATCCAGCGGGTTGATACGCTGCTGGCGAAATTCCCTCGCGGACAGTCCCTCTACATGAATGAGCTGATGAAAATCAAACTCAACGCCGTATTTCTCGGCCATCTCTTGATACGGGTTTCGCTCACTCACAGGTTTGGGCTGCGAAACCAACACTTTCTTTATACTCATAATGTTACTATATATTTTCCTATCCAAAACAATGCCACCAAGGGCACTACATCTACTGTCACCACATACAGCGGCACATACACCAATCGCCTCATCGACAAGGGGGCTACCGTCAGCGCCTTCATCCAAACGGCCAACACATACAACCCCATTACGACAACCATCGCTATCAGTATCGGTCGAGGCGACTCCATATAGGTACCGAATATCAACAATACAAACAGCACCACCGATACCGCGGTCCAAAGGCCGAAATAGTGATTACTATAAGCCTGCATCTCACTTCTCAGCGAGAACGTAGCGCACACCCAGAACAGCATGATCCGATGCAGCAGCCACATCATCGCAGCTGCCAATATGATCCATATCAAAGGCAGCGGTGAGAAGGAGCTGCCCTGCCCGTATAGCGTCCATAGGCTCCAATACAAGGCCAGCGACACCACAACCAAACGGAATACATGCATCATCAATCCCATTCCTATTCCAACTACTCCGTCTGAATAACGACGTTCTACGCGCGCGAAGAACGTCACGAACCCACCCGTCATCTGACTCCGGTTCACCAACAGCGCGATCATTCCCACCACAAACAACACCACCAGCGTCCAGGTCATCCAGGACGCAGAGAACGGGGTTTGTATGAGCGGTAAGGACGGCATCTCTTCGTACTAAATAGCAGCCTCGCGACGAATCGATGCATCCCACTTAGGCGCATTACGCAGCGCATCGATGACCTCGTCGGCCGTGTTAACCACCACAAACATGTTCTTGTGTATATCTCTTAAAAAATGCGCCTCCACCATCTCGTCTATCAACTTGATGATGGTATCAAACCAGCCGTCTATATTGAGCAGCACCACCGGCTTGGTGTGCAGCCCCAACTGCTTCCAAGTCAGGCACTCAAACAACTCCTCCGTCGTACCGATCCCGCCGGGCAGAGCGATCATACCGTCCGATATCTTCTCCATCATCGCCTTGCGCTCGTGCATGGTATTGGTCACGATCGTGCGCGAACTGCGGGGATTGTTCCAGTGCTCGTCCACCATAAACTGCGGAATCACACCTACTATCTCTCCCCCCTTATCCAATACACCATCCGCCAAGGCTCCCATCAACCCGATTCCTCCGTCTCCATATACAACCCTTATGCCGGCTTCCGCCAACAGGTTGCCTAGACGACGAGCCTCGCGATAATAGTCTTCCTTCAATTGGTTGGAAGAGGCACAATATACGGCTACAGTCTCTATTTTTTGCATGATTTTACTCCAAAGTTTTAAAAAATCGTGCAAAATTACAAAAAAAATTCGATATATTTGGTAGTTTCGGAAAAAAATTGTAATTTTGCACCGCTTTTTAGGTGATTTTTATCGAATTGGGTCTCTTAGACAGGCAAAATTCGGCAAAAAACGGCCCCGTAGCTCAATTGAATAGAGTGTCAGATTCCGGTTCTGAAGGTTCTGGGTTTGAGCCCCAGCGGGGTCACAGAGCAGAAGCTCGCACCGCAGGTGCAAATTAGCAAATTTGCCCCAGCGGGGTCACTGGAGCGGTCGGCTCCGATTAGATGCAAGAGAAGACTGAAGCTATCGTCATCGGCTTGCAGCGTAACAAGGATAACTCATCGCTGCTTAGTCTATACACACGCACAGGCGGGCGTGTGTATTATATTGTATATGGTAACCGTTTCCGTACAATCCTCAATCCTTTCTCTCTCATCGAGATAACGGCCGACCATAAACCCGGGCGCGACTACCACACCCTGCAGTCCGCCCGACTGCTCTACGTACCTACCCGGCTATCGACCTCTGTGCCCAAGCAATGCGTTGCCCTCTTCATCGCGGAAGCGATGGACAAAACCCTGCGCCACCCGATGCCCGATGAGGCTATTTTCGACTACCTGAGCAGCCTCGTCAGCGAACTGGACCAAACCGATCAGGTGGAGCTGCTGCCCAATGCCTTTCTCACACAACTCAACCGGCTCCTCGGATACGGTGAGGAACAGGTGGAAGAACTCAAAAACCTGAAATCTGCCGAGATAATCCGGTTACTGATGTGATCACCGACACGGCTGTGTCAGCACCACCTCATCAAACTGCTGGCCGGTCTCCAGCTCATACGCCCGCATCGTGAGACTGTCGCCACGGAGCGTCAGTACCTGATAGAACTGTCCCTCGCTTATGAGTTTATCGAACGATCCGCTATCCTTGATCTCGTAATGCTTCTTCGCCGCATTCGTGCCGATATACTTGCCGCGACGCGAATAGGTGTGGTCATGGCCCGAGAAGACCAGATCTGCATCCATCAGCGCTACACGGAAGGTGGAATATACGCGCACATTCTGCCGTCCCTTGCACGATGAGAAGACCGGGTGATGCATCACTGCGATGGTATAGCGGCCGTTTGCCTCACGGATCACCTGCTTGGTCCAGGCATTCAGTATTGTGAAGTCACTCAATTTCTGCAAACCGTTCGTATCTATCATCACCAGCCTCAGTTTCGGGAAATCGACATAGTAACTGCTGCCGAGGTACCGCTCCGGTCCGTTCTGGGGGTTGGGGAAATTCTCCGCCCAGATAGGCGGCAGGCGACGCACTACCCCTTTGGTGTACTCATGATTGCCCGGTACGGCCATGATCGGCAGTTGCTCAAAGAGCGTGCCGCTCAGCTGATGGTACAACTGCCGGAAATAGTATGCATATCCGCGCTCCACGAAGTCACCCGCCTGCACATAGAAGTCCAAGTCGGGAAAACGTTCGCCTAACTTCTGCCAATCGGCATGCGTGAGTGCGTTATGCACATCGCCTAACAGCATGAAACAGAGTTCCGATCCATTATCGTCGGTCTCAACCCAACCCTTCTGCTGTAATTCAAAACCGGGCACAGAGTCCTGCCCGAAGGTATGAAAACGGAAGACCAAGGTGTCGCTGCTATCCACCTCCGGTTCGGGGGGATTCACGAACCACGCATTCCAGCGCAAGACACATAGAGTCGCTGCCCCTGCGAGGAGCAGCAACCCTATGATGATCCATGCTATGCGTCTTGCCCTGCGCGTCATGCTACTGTCACGACCTATTAGAAGGGCAGATCGGTACCGTCGTCGCCTCCGGCAGCCGCATCAAAGGTCTCCACATTAGCGGGCTGTTGCGGAGCTGCCATCGGTTGCGCAGCCGGCTGCTGTGCTGCCGGAGCCGCTACAGGAGCCTGAGCAGCCTCAGCCGTCACCACACCTTGCTGTACGCGCCATGCGCGGATGGAGGTGTACCAACGACCGTTGAACTCGCGACTCTCGATGTCGAACGACACAGTCACAATATCGTCCACCTGACAGGGGTTGTTCTTAATCTTCTCTTCGCCGAAGATCTCAAAGCACACCTTACGCGGATACTGCTCCTGCGTCTCCAACACATACGACTGCAATTTCCAGGGATTACCGCTCTTCGCGATACCTTCCTGCAAAGGCAATACTTGAATGATTTTACCTACTATTTCCATAATAACACTTGTCGATTATCCGTTAATTGCTGCTACGCCCGGGAGCACCTTACCCTCGATAGCCTCGAGCAGGGCACCACCGCCGGTGGAGATGTAACTAACGCGGTCGCCCAGACCGAACTTATTGATGCAGGCTACGCTGTCGCCGCCGCCGATAAGGCTGTACGCACCGTTATCCGTAGCCTTGGCAATCGCCTCAGCGATAGCACGCGATCCGGCGGTGAAGTTATCAAACTCAAACACACCTGCGGGACCGTTCCACAGTATCGTCTTGGCACCCTCGATGGCCTTAGCAAAAGCTACGCGGCTATCAGGTCCTGCATCCAGACCTTCCCAACCTTCGGGAATGGCATTTGACGGGCAGATTTGGATATCGGCATCGTTGGCGAAGCGGTTACCGCATACGCTGTCGGTACCCAATACCAGGTTCACACCCTTGGCCTTGGCCTGCTCGATGATGCTGAGCGCCAGATCCAGTTTGTCGTCCTCGCAAATGGAGTTACCGATCTTACCGCCCTGTGCCTTGGCAAAGGTATACGTCATACCGCCGCAGAGGATCAGGTTGTCCACCTTGTCCATCAGATTCTCGATGATACCGATCTTGGTGCTCACCTTCGAACCACCCATGATTGCGGTGAAGGGACGACGGATATTGTTCAGGATATTATCCACAGCCTGTACCTCTTTCTCCATCAGGAAGCCCAGCATCTTGTTCTCCGCGGTGAAGTAGTCGGCGATAACAGCCGTCGAAGCGTGCTTGCGGTGAGCGGTACCGAAGGCGTCGTTGACATAGCAGTCAGCATACGATGCCAAGGTCTTGGCAAACTCCTTCTGCGAAGCCTTCATGGCTTTCTTGGCCTCCTCATAAGCGGGGTCTTCTTTCTCAATACCTACAGGTTTGCCTTCCTCCTCGGGATAGAAACGCAGGTTCTCCAGCATCAGCACCTCACCGGCCTTCAGGGCAGCAGCCTCAGCCTGTGCTTTCGCACAATCGGGAGCGAACTTAACCTCCACACCCAGTGCCTTGCTTACAGCATCCTTGATTTGGCTCAAGCTGTACTTGGCAGCCACCTTGCCTTTGGGCTTACCCATATGCGACATAATAATCAGCGCACCGCCCTCGTCCAAGATATGACGCAAGGTAGGAAGTGCACCACGGATACGGGTGTCGTCGGTGATGTTACCATTCTCATCCAGAGGCACGTTGAAATCCACGCGTACGATGGCTTTCTTGCCTGCAAACTTGTAATCATTCAGTTTCATATATGTACCTATTTTTAGGGTTAAACAATTGCATTTCCACATTCAGCCTGCAAAGATACTACAAATTTTTGAAATATGCAAGTTTTTGACGAAAAATTTTCAACGCTCCACCTCAAAACACTTCAAATTGGCATCTAAACCATACACTACGTCGAGACTTTTCAACTTCTCAGAAGCGATACTCGATGCAGAATCCAGTTCGGCATAGGGCACGTGGCCGAGGTCTAAGAGGGAGTGGAACAAGGCCATCGTAGAGAAAGTCTTGTTCGTATTGGCGCGCAGACATTCCTCCGTTGCCGGATAGCGGCGCTTGTACTCGTCAGACAACCATACAAACAGCGGCACATGATACTCATACCGGCTGCCGTAGAACGTCCCGTGCAGAAACATATTCCTTTCGTCATCCAACAGGTTCTCGCCGTGGTCGCCCACGTACACAAGTGCGATACTGCGCCCGGTGCGCTCGAGACAAGTCAAAACGGTGTCGATGAAATAGTCGGTATAGAGAATGGCATTGTCGTAGGAGTTGATCAGGATACTGCGAAGCTCATTGATAGCCTTGCCGTCACGAATCAGCCGTCCCTCATCTTGGTTCATATCCGAGATCAGATCACGCACATTCAGGTCCTTCATATCCGGCTGGAATTTGCAGTATTCATCGGGATATCTTGAGGAATACTTGAAGTGACAACCTAAGGAATGAATCACCAACATCTGCTTGCCGCTCTGGTTCACGAAATGGTTCATCGGAGCCAAGAGAATCGTATCGAAGAAGGTCAGTTGGTTCTTAGGCGGATAGAAGCAGTAGTCGCAGGTGGAGGAGATACGTTGCAGGAAGGGATTACCGAAACTCTGATCGGCAATCCACGCGGTATGCCAACCTGCCTCTTGGAAGGCCTCCACCACGGATTTCTCCGTATAGAAGCGCTGCGGTTGCTCCGGCGTAGCTGGCGAGAGAAGGAAGGGCACCGAGACGGTGGTAAGATTGGCTATCGTATAGCAACTGTCAAACGACACGATTTCATCGCTCCGTGCCATCAGCCGGGGTGAGGTCTCGCGTTCGTAGCCGTTCAGTTGCCAATGGTCGTAGCGGGACGTCTCGCCCAAGAGCAGAATGACGATATCGTCGCCCGAATAATCGGTCTTGATGCCAAAAGTATAGTTCTGCAGCGTCTCTTGCTGTCGATGTATCTGCATGCCTATATCGATTATATGATAGGCTGCCAATCCGATATTGACGGGTGAGATCTTCTCCATGCCCACAAAAGCCGTGGTACGTACATCCTCTTTGTTCTGCGGCAACCAGCGGGGAGGTGTATGATTGAAGTGCAGAGCCAGGATGCCAGCCAAGAAATAGGCGCCTATCACGCCAGCAGCCGTATAACGCCATCGGCGCTCCGGCAGCAGGTATTCGTCCCGGATGACACGCTTCACCAAATGATAATACACCCACCATATCCCGAAGAATACCACTACCACCCACCAGTACGTACTCAGCAGTTCCAGAAACTCACCGGGTTCGGAGGCAATGATGGTATAGACGAACAGAAGCGAGGTCGTAGCATGATTGATGATCAGATGCACGATCTCCACCGCGCTGAAAAACAGCGTGAGCGCCATGATATAGAAGAACGACTTGCGGGTATTGAGCACCAGAAAGAAGGCGTAGAACAGCAGCCCTGACAGCAGATACAAGATACGTATACCGGCTGTTCCCAGGTCGCCGGCCATAAACGTACCCATCAGCGTGGGCAACAGCAAGAATAGCAATAAGGCTGCAAAAACGATGATCTCTCGGCGTTTCATATCCTGCTTACGACTTTCGACTCCTTATTATTCACCCTCATCACACACTCGCTATTCATCCATAGCGGCAGATTCCGCTCCACGTGTCCAGCGGGAAAATCCACCAATACCGGATAGTCATACTCCGCGGCGGCCCGACACACGGTCTCATAGACCGAGCAACCCATCAGCCCGTCTTCCTCCACATCGCTAAACTGCCCGACTATCAGACCGCTGATACGCGCCATCACACCACTCATCCGTAAGTTCTGCATCATGCGGTCAATATGATAGTGCCGTTCGCCGATATCTTCGATGAATAGTATAAATTTCTCATTCGGATGCATATCCATTAAGGCATGCAGACTATAGGGTGTAGCCTGCAGCCCGTATAGTACGCTCAGGTTACCGCCGACGAGTCGGCCTGCTACCTCTCCTGCCCTATTGAGCGGATGCTTCGGCAGCGTATATTCCAGCGTCTCACCGCGCAAGGCCTGATGCCAGAGTCGCACGGGTTCGCTATCGGCCGGCAATTCGGCTATGTGCTTGCACATCAAGCCATGCAATGACTGCAATCCATGCAGTCCGCACCATTGGTGCAACTCGGTGATATCCGAGAATCCCACTACAATCGGCCCCTTGGCGCCTCCACTAACCGCTAACCGATAACCAATAACCGATAACCGATCTATAATCTGCTGCAAGCCGTATCCTCCGCGGGCGCAGAGAATGATATCCACGGCCGGATCGGCCAGAGCCGCATTCAGGTCATCCAGCCTTTCCTCCTCCGTACCGGCAAAACGACCGCACACACCTTTGGCATGCGGTGCGACGCTCACCTGATAGCCCATTTCTTCGAGCCGCAACTTAGCGCCATCAATCAATGCAGGATTGATAGCTCCGGAGGGCGACAGAATATGGATATGCGTATTCATTGTTTACAACATCGCCTCGATGTCCGACTCGAACTCCTTCGGCTCGGTGGTCGGTGCATAACGGCGGATCGTTTGGCCATCGGGCGAGATGAGGAACTTGGTGAAGTTCCAGAGGATGTCGCTCTCCTTTTGGACGCTGTCGCTGAGCTTCTGAAGCATCAGTCGGGCAGCTTTCGCCTTGAGACCGTTGTATTCCTCGGTGGGAGCCTGCGACTTGAGATACTCAAAGATTGGATCCGCAGCCGAACCATTCACATCGATCTTCTTCATGATCTGGAAAGTCACTCCGTAGTTGAGTTGGCAGAACTCCTCGATCTGGTTATCGGAACCCGGATCCTGCTCCTTAAACTGGTTGCAGGGGAAACCGATAATAACGAGTCCGCGGTCTTTGTACTTCTGGTTCAATTCCTCCAAGCCCTTGAATTGCGGAGTGAATCCGCACTTACTGGCGGTATTGACAATGAGTAAAGCTTTACCCTTAAACTGACTGAAATCCAGTTCCTTGCCTCGGCTCGTCAGAGCCTTGAAATCATAAATCGTTGCCATCTTGTACTATCTTTATATTAATCGCCTGCAAAATTACTACAAAAA
Organism: uncultured Bacteroidales bacterium; assembly: GCA_946404495.1. Taxonomy (GTDB): domain Bacteria; phylum Bacteroidota; class Bacteroidia; order Bacteroidales; family Paludibacteraceae; genus Colicola. Next base: position 400 of record CAMJDT010000020.1, on the reverse strand, counting down.
TTTGGAATATGCAAGTTTTTGAGGAAGAAAATGCAAATTTATTTGTGATTTTGTTCTTCAAAGACTTGCTATTCGCACAAAGGTGCGAACGTAACTTCGAGGTGGGACGCGAAGCGTGTCGGTGTCCTCGAAGTTACACATATTTATTTTGACATATGCAAACTTTTCGGCTGCAAAATGCGTTTTTGCACCCCTCCGCACTCTTTTTACGGAGAGCGGAGGGAACAATCATTACTGCAGCACTTTCTTTCCGTTACGGATGACGATGCCGTGGTAGGTGTCGTCTACAGGCTGACCGAGGATGTTGTAAGGATTGTCGGAGATATTCAGCCATTCGTCGTTGGTTTGGATGTCCGGCAGAGCATCATATTTCCAATGCCATTCCGAGCAATCTGTGGTA
>CAMJDT010000019.1 GCA_946404495.1 uncultured Bacteroidales bacterium | reverse complement strand
CAACGCCCAAAATCGCCAAAGCTTGGACAGCGGCTAACATCGTTCTTAATCTCGCCATCCTCGCTGTCTTCAAATACTACGATTTCTTTGTACGCGAGTTCGGACAGTTATTTGGCATCTCCACAGACAGCTTTTTACTTCGAATCATCCTTCCTGTCGGCATTTCTTTCTATACTTTCCAAGCACTCAGTTATTCCATCGACGTCTATCGCAAGAAGATAGAACCAACAAGTGATATCGTTGCCTTCTTTGCTTACGTTGCGTTCTTCCCGCAACTTGTTGCCGGTCCTATTGAACGCGCTACGAACCTCTTGCCGCAGTTCCAAACCAACCGCAAATTCAATTACGACCAAGCTGTGGACGGAATGCGTCAAATCTTGTGGGGCTTGTTCAAGAAGATCGTAGTAGCCGACAACTGTGCGACATATGTGGATCAAGTTTGGTCAACGTACGACACTCAAACAGGTAGTACTTTGCTTCTTGCGGCCATACTCTTTACATTCCAAATATACGGAGACTTCTCCGGCTATTCGGACATTGCCATCGGTACTGCCAAACTCTTTGGTATCAAACTGATGCGTAACTTCAACAATCCGTATTTCTCGCGAGACATAGCAGAGTTTTGGCGCAGGTGGCATATATCGCTGACAACATGGTTCCGGGATTATGTGTATATTCCACTCGGAGGAAGTCGTGTCGGAAAATGGAAGATAGTTCGCAATACGTTCGTCATCTTCTTGCTCTCCGGCTTTTGGCATGGAGCCAATTGGACTTTTATCGCTTGGGGTGCATATCACGCTTTACTCTTCTTGCCCCTCATCCTCCTCGGCAAGAACCGTAAATACACCAACCAAGTAGCCGAGGGACGTTTGTTGCCAACTTGGAAAGAAGCCGTGCAAATCCTTATTACATTTGGCTTGGCTGTGTTTGGTTGGATTATCTTCCGTGCCGAAACAATCACGCAAGCATGGGATTACATCTGCGGAATGATGCAATTTGGCACACTACGTGCAAGTTATCGTTTCTTTTTACTGAACGAATATATTGTGTATCCGACAAACTTGTATATCATAGTAATGATTGTTATTGAATGGATACAACGCAATAAGCAACATGGACTTGAGGTCCTAAACGCAAGCAAATACAAATGGATTCGAATAGCTTTCTATTATGTGCTTGTGTGGATGATTATTCAAAATGTAGGAACAGAACAAACCTTTATTTATTTCCAATTCTAAACTATGAAACGATTCGCAAAAACGATATTTTGCTTTTTCCTGCCAATATTCTTGGGAGTATTAGCACTTGAAATTGGTATGAGAAGTGTACCGAATGATTATACCTTTAAGAATAAATGGCTAACAGAGAATATAAGTCACGTACGTATTTGGACGTTTGGCTCGTCACATGGTCTTTATGGTATAAGTCCACGATATTTCTCTAAACCAGCATTCAACTCTGCACATGTCTCGCAACCGTTGAAATACGACGCTTTTATCTTTAATAAGTTTATTGATAGAGCGGATTCTTTGGAATTGGTAGTGCTACCTATCTCGTACTTTACGCTCACGAGTAAGATGGAAGATGGAGAGGAATGGTGGAGAATAAAGAACTACTGCATATATTACGATTGTCCATACCACCAATGGGAACCAAAATATAATCTTGAAGTAGTTGGCAATCCTCTTTCTTTATATAAGCAAATCAAGCGAGTAGGTAGATATTGGATAAAGGGAGTGGATGATAATAATTGTGATTCATTAGGCTTAGATTTGGGTTATTCAAAAGAGCATCGTGGAGAGAATTGGTATATGGATGGTCCACAAAGAGCAAAATACCATACAAAAGACCTTGCCAAATCACAGCCTATTATTAAAGAGAATAAGGGCTATATGGAGTCAATTATAAAGACTTGCGCTGAAAAACAGGTGAAAGTGTTGATCATTACTACTCCAGTTTGTAGCACATATTATGATTGTGTCGATTCTGCCCAATATACATTAATGATTGAAACCTGCAATAGTTTAGCTGCCCGATACAATCATGTGCAATATTTGAATCTATTTAAGGATTCTCGTTTTGTAGAGGACGACTTTCATGATTCAGACCATTTAGCTACTGAAGGAGCAGAAAAGCTCACGAAGATTTTAGATGAGTATATATTAACTATTGAACATAAATAACCTCCTATGCTCTTAGCCGTCAGATTCCGATATTACACCGCCACAACTCCTTCGTTTGACATTGTGGAGTTGAACGACAAACAATGGCGTGAGTTCTTCCTGTTGGAGCGCAGTTTTATGCGCATGGAATGGATGATCAATTTCCTCAACCGTCAACACCTCCGTCATAAGATCAAAGAACTCTGGTGGATTCCCATTGACGACCAATCTGCTCTCCATCTTGACGAATCCGCTGTCATTCACAAACGCGACTAAAGATTCTTCCTTTGTCTTCACTACCGGTTGTTTGTCTCATTCGGTCGCATTGTTGCGGCTATTTTATCCCTTAATCTTGTTGTGCACTATGCGCACTGAACTTTTCTCCGACTTTACCGAGCCGTTTACGAGGAATTCTCGATCCAATCTCGAACCGTTCTCTAGTTCACTCTCTATCGCTCTTAGGTTTGTCATTTTTTTCTGATGGCGAAAAGCCTACGAAAAGTCGCTGAAAACTCTACAAAAAGTATATAAAAACCCTACAAAAATATCTCATGGATAACTGGCTGACGGCGGACAGCGGAAAGAGACTCGAGGCAGGGTAGGGGCATGAAAAAGACCGACCTAAGACGTCCGTAATGGTCGCGAGATGGTCGCGGTTGAATCGGGCAAGAAACCGGAAACAATCTCGGCTCGCGGTACTGGGCGGCCGCAAGTTTTTACTGAAAATCTGCGATTTTTTCACCATCAAATAGCGGGGCAATAGCGGATTTCACCGACGGTCATCCGACGGTCACCCGACGGTCGCCCGACGGTCAAGACCAATGACGACCCTCTGTCGAACCAATAACGACCTTTTTTTTGTGGTATAAATACTATATTATATATTTATATATAATATACTTTAGTCCCTATCTCAACCGCTTCAAAAAGAGACGGAATTTACGATTTCAAATCTTTGACTTTTGACGAAAATAATGCGATTTTTTTTGTGTATGTCAGAAAAAAGTCGTACCTTTGCAGGCTAAAGCACTACGACAATATGAAAAACGAATCACTTTACATGGCATCCGAGGCGCGATACGCGCAGATGGAGACGTTCTACAACCGTTGCGGCAGGAGTGGAGTGAGGCTGCCGAAGATCAGTCTGGGATTCTGGCATAACTTCGGAGCCGATGCGCCGTTTGAGCGCAGCCGCGAGATCACACGCTATGCCTTTGACAGAGGTATCGTTCATTTTGATTTTGCCAATAACTACGGCATGCCATTCGGTTCGGCAGAGATGACCTTCGGCCGACTCATGGACGAGGATTTTCGTCCGTACAGAGATGAGTTGTTTATCTCCACGAAGGCGGGGTACAATATGTGGCCCGGATTGTACGGAGAGTGGGGGAGTCGTAAGTACCTGATGGCGAGCCTGGATCAGTCGCTAAGGCGCATGCACCTGGACTATGTGGACCTGTTCTATTCGCATCGTTATGACCCCGAAACGCCTATCGAAGAGACTCTACAAGCAATGGTGGATATTGTTCGCAGCGGCAAGGCGCTGTATTTGGGCATCTCCAACTGGCCATTGGAACCGCTACGGAAGGCTGTTACCTACCTAAGGGAAAGGGATGTGCCGCTGCTGATTTATCAGGGCAAACTGAACATGTTAGACCGCGGACCGATAGATACCGGCATCCTGGATTTCTGCCATCAGGAGGGTATCGGATTCATCGCTTATTCGCCTCTTGCGCAGGGACTGCTCAGTGACCGTTATCTCAACGGTATACCCTTGGACAGCCGCATGGCGCAGAACCGCTATCTCAAACCGGAACGCCTGACGCCGGAGCTGAAGGAGTATCTCACTCGACTCGGAGAGCAGGCTAATTCCGCCGGTCGCACGATCGCGCAGGAAGCACTGCATTGGGTGCTGGAGCAGCGAGGCGTCACGTCTGTACTGGTAGGCGTCAGCTCGGTGGAGCAGCTGGAGGATAATTTAAAAAATCGCAGGTTTGCATAAAATTCTGCGATTTTTTTTGTGTATGTCAAAAAAAAGTCGTATCTTTGCAGGCTAAAATGTGCGAAGCATGAAATTGATAGCTGATTCGGGGTCGACAAAGACCCATTGGGCATTGGTGACGAAGAGCGGACAGAGGAGCGACTTCATGACAGAAGGACTCAATCCGTTTCATCGGTCGGAGGAGGATATACGTCGGGTGTTGAACGACGTACTGCTGCCGCAAATGGGTAAGTATCTGTGGGTCGGCAGGCTCGAGGCAATCGAGTTCTACGGGGCAGGATGTACGCCGGAAAAGGCAATGATCATCAAGGACATCCTGACGGAGGTCTTTGATGGAATGAGCCGGCTTCGCCTCAATGACAAAATGAGCCGTGCTGACGCACTTAATGATGGAATGATGGTGACCGTGCAGTCGGATATGGTAGGTGCGGCGAAGGCGGTGCTGGGAAGAGAGAGAGGTGTGGCTTGCATCTTGGGCACGGGAAGCGCGAGCTGCCTATGGGACGGGGAGAAGATCGTGAAGCAAGTGCCGTCATTGGGCTATATATTGGGCGACGAAGGTAGCGGAGCCGTGTTGGGACGGACGCTGGTAGGCGATGTGCTGAAGGGATTGATGGGGGAGGAGATGAAAACCCGATTTGCTGAATGGGTTTTTAATAATGATGAAATGAGCGCGACTGCGTCGCTTAATGATGTAATGATGCAGTTGCAGGCGCATATAATAGAGAAGGTGTATCGTCAGCCGATGGCGAACCGGTACTTGGCGTCGCTGAGCCGATTCTGTGCCGACAACCGAGGTGATGCGGCCATCGAGGCGCTGCTGAGGCGGCATTTCGGGGCATTCCGCGACCGGGTGATTGCACAGTACGAGGAGAAAGAGATGCCGATTGCGTTCGTGGGATCGATCGCGTGGTACTACCGAGATGTGTTAGAGGCCGTCTTGAATGAAGGAGGTTATCGGGTGGGGACGATTGTTAAGGAGCCGATAGACGGTTTAGTATAGTCATTACGAAAACAACGAAAAGAACGAAAACAACAAGTTGCAAACTTTTTTGATCATATTGGCGATTGTAGCGGGGAGCGTGGTGCTGCTGAGCGTGGGGGTGATATTACGCAAAGACCATAAGTTCCGCAGCGAACATATCAGCGAGAATAAGCTGATGCGCGAGCGTGGGATCGAGTGCGCTACGGCGCAAGACAGAAAAGCAAGGAAATTCTTATCCTTACGGAACGATTATTTGATAATTGATAATTGATATTTAAAATGAAACGAATTCAGATTATTATTGACTGTGTGTTGGCAGCGGCTGTAGTTGCCTTGTTTATTTTGCATTTTGTAGCACCGAAGCAGGTGAAGACCGAGGAAGTACAGATCTCGGGTGAACATCTGCCGATTGCGTTTGTGAACAGCGACAGTATCCTGTTGCATTACACCTTTGCCATCGAGGCCAACGAGCGCCTGATGTCGAAGCAGGAAGATGCTACGGTTCGTCTGGACGGACAATACAAGGCCTTCCAACGCGACTACGAGAGTTTCCAAAGGGATGCCGCCGATTTCCAACGTAAGTTAGAGAGCAACGCCTTCCTCAGCCGTGAGCGTGCGGAGAGCGAACAGGCTCGTCTGCAACAGAAGCAGGAGCGCCTGCTGCGTCAGCAACAGGAGCTGGAGAACCTGCAGGCACAACTCCGTGAGGACTTCCTCATGGAGCAACAGCAACTCAACCTGCAACTCATCGACAGCGTGCAACAGTTCCTCAAGGAGTACAACAAGGACGGTCGTTACCACGTGATCCTGAACGACGCCGTGATCCTGAATAAGGTAGGCGGATACGATATCACGGACGATGTGGTAGAGGGACTCAACAAACGCGCAAAGTGAAAGGTGAAAGGTGAAAAGTGAAAGGTGAAAGGTGAAAGGATGAAATATGGTCAGAGATTGTTAGGAATACTATTCCTTTCAATTTTCATTTTTCAATTTTCAATTTGCCGGGCGCAGAATATCCCGGTGCCGCTAACGGAGACATATCTGTATGCGTTGATTGATGAGTTGGCCACGGACGGCGTGATTCGTATCAATCCGGCAGTACGCCCGTACTCGCGGCAGCAGGTGGCGCAGATGATGGTGGAGGCACAAGGGAAAGACTCGCTTCTAAACAAACGTCAGAAGAAGGACGTAGCGTTCTTCCTCAATGAGTTTGCCTTGGAACTGGACACGATTCAGAACAACTTCGTCCAATACACCGACCACGAGACCTTCAACCTCTCGCTCTGCGATCCGCAGTTCAGCTATAGTACTCGTAAGAAAGACGGCAAGCGGCCTGCATTCAAGATGCAGCTGCGTCCGATCTTGGGCATGGACCTCATCGGCAGCAAGAAGGGACTTATTCTGAAGCGCTGGTGGGGCGCGGAGTTGAGGATGGACATCGTGAACCACGTATCCATCTGGGGTAGCCTGCGCGACATATCGTGGAACGGCGAGATAGGACTGAGGAATGCCTATTATCCGGACGGCTACGCCAAGATCGATGGTGCCAAACTGACCAAAGGTCAGTACCTGAACAACCTGCCGGGTGTGCAATACAAGGAGGCCAACTACGGCGGCGACTTCTCCGACTCGAAGGGCGGTATCAGCGTCTATGCCTGGTGGGGAAGCGTGAGCATGAGCCGCGAAAGTATCAAGTGGGGCGATGCCGTGCATGCGTCCAATATCCTGTCCGGCCATAACCCCGCCGTGCCGCAGTTGAGCATACAGCTGACGCCGGTGTGGTGGTTCCAGTTTGATTATTTCCACGCCTGGTTGGTGTCGAACGTAGTGGATTCGACGGATTACTATATCGAAAACGGCAAGGAACGTGAATACCGTGCGCGGCCGAAGTATATGGCGGCGAATATGTTCTCGTTCATGCCCTGTAAGTACATCAGTTTCGCCTTCGGTAACTCCATCGTCTATGCGGAGCGCAATCCGCAGGCGGTGTATTTCATCCCGATTGCGTTCTATAAGTCGCTGGACCACCTGCTGACGAAGGGCTTGGGTCAGGAGAATCAGAACTCGCAGGCGTTCTTTACGATCACGCTTAGGCCTGTGGACCACCTTAAGCTGTACGGCAGTTTCTATATCGACGAGATCAAGTGGGACCGCTTCAAGAAGTCCAATCCTCAGAACAACCCCGTGTCGTATCTGGTGGGCTTCGATTGGTCGGGTTGGCCGCTCAAGGGCCTGAGCCTGAAGGGTGAGTTTATGCGCAGTTACATAGCCTGTTACACGCACTCGATTCCGGCTTTGGCCTATACATCGAACTCCTATTTGATGGGGCATTATTTGGGCGATAATGCGCAGAATATCTATGCAGAGTTGTCCTACAAGCCTATTCGCGGTATGCAACTGAGGCTTTCGTACAATAATGACACCAAGTACAACTCCTACGACTACGTGCGCGGAAATATCAAGCAGATCATCTCGCAGAAGCCTTTTAATGAGGTGATTTACCGCAACGAGGAGTTTGCGTTTGACCTATTCTACGAGGTGCATCCCAATATGTACGTGCGTGCGAACCTTACGTATAACAACGCCCGCGCGTACGATCATCCGACGGCAGCGACGGAGGGTGAGTTGACCGGCACAGCGCAGGAGATACTCAATAGGTATCAGCCGATCTATTATCAGGGCAAGAATTTAATCGGGACCATCGGATTCAGCTTCGGGTTCTAAGAATGATATCGGTATACCGTCATACCGTTATACCGTTATAACGAAAAAATGAAATAAAATAATTACGCTATATGGTAGAGATAGTTAAGGTAGAGAAGAGAAGAGATGTATGTCGGTTTATCGACTTTGCAAATGATTTGTACAAGGACAATGCGTACTACTGTCCGCCTTTGTATCGCGACGAGTTGGCGGTGTTTGACCGCAAGAAGAACCCGGCGTTGGATTTCTGCGACTATCAGTTGTTCTTGGCTAAGCGGGACGGTAAGATAGTAGGCCGCATCGCCGCCTTGGTCAATTACAAAGCCAACGAGCATTGGGGCTACAAGCACGTACGCTTCGGCTGGATGGACTTCATCGACGATTTGGAGGTGTCGAAAGCACTACTGGATGCCGTAGCGGAGTGGGGCAGAGCCCGCGGACTGGATAAGATGAACGGTCCGGTAGGCTTCACCGACTTCGACCATGAGGGTCTGCTCATCGAGGGCTACGATCACATCGCCCCCGTAGCGTCGCTCTACAACTATCCCTACTACGTGCGTCATATGGAAGCTTACGGGCTGGAGAAAGAGGTGGACTGGATTGAGTTCCAGATCCTGGAGCCCTTTGAAATACCGGAGCGTATGGAGCGTCTGGCGAAGATCGCCTCCGAAAGAAGTCACGTGCACGTGGATAAGGTGCACAGCTCGAAGGAGTTGACAGAGAAATACGGCATGAGCTATATGGACGTACTGGATGCGGCGTATCAGAAGCTGTATAACTTCCAGCCGATGACGCAACGTCAGAAGGAGTACTACCGCGATATCTATTTCCCGCTGCTGAACTTCGATTTCGTGACCATCGTAGCCAACGAGAAGAACGAGTGCGTAGCTGTAGGATTGGGTATGCCCAATATCACGATGGCACTCCGGAAATGCGGCGGTAAGCTGTTCCCGTTCGGTTGGTACCACCTATTGAAAGCCTTGAAGGCCAAGAAGATGGAGCACTTCGATCTGCTGCTCATCGGCGTAAGGCCGGACTATCAGAACAAGGGCGTGAATACGTTGCTCTTCACGGATATGCTGCCATATTTCAAGAAGTACGGCATCAAGCGTGTGGAGACTACATCGATACTCGAGACCAACACCAAGAATCAGGCGAACTTCGAGTACTTCAACAAGATCCAGCATAAGCGCCGGAGAGCCTATATAAAGGCGATCTAATAATAAATGCGGGCCAAATGGCTCGCATTTATTTTACGGGATACCGTGATACCGGGATAACGGTATACCGAGAATTATCAATTACTCATTGCGTCAGCGAGGGCGATGAGTTGGGTGCGGCTCTGGTCGTTGAGACGGCTGATGATCGTGACAGTGGGTTCAACGATGGAGATATTCTGCATACCTTCCAAGAGTGCCTTCATCTCGCGTCCGGCAGAGGGAGCCCAGCTGCCGTTCTCCACGATACCTACGCGGCGGTTCTGGAAGCCCTTCTGCTGCAGTTTCCACAGGAACTGATGCATCGGCGGGAAGACATTGTTATCGTAGCTGGAGGCGCAGACGATGAGTCGATCCATACGGAAAGCATCCTCGATAGCCTCGGCCATATCATCGCGGCAGAGGTCGGTGAGTTCGACCCTTCCGGCATTCCTCTCGCGCAGCATAGTTGCCAGTTCTTCGGCCGCGGCAAGGGTGTTGCCGTGGATGCTGGCGCAGGCGATGAGTACACCTTTAGTCTCGATACCGTAGGCCGACCAAATGGCGTAGAGGCGGAGTGCCTCGTCCTTCTGTTCGCCTTCGAGCACGGGACCGTGGAGCGGGCAGATAGCATCGATAGCGAGGCCGGAGAGTTTGGTCATCACGCGGCTGACCGGCATGCCGTATTTGCCGACGATATTGAAGTAGTAGCGTCGTGCTTCGCAAGCCCAGTCGTCTTCGTCGGCACTATATACGCCGAACTTACCGAAGGCGTCAGCCGAGAAGAGCACGCGCAGTTCCTCCGAATAGCTCATCAATACCTCGGGCCAATGCACCATCGGAGCGGCTATGAAACGCAGCGTCAGGTCACCCAAATCGAGTGTGTCGCCTTCCTTGACCACTTCGGTACGCTTGGTATCGATACCAAACTGCGTCATCATCTTCACAGCGCGATCGGAGCATACGACGGTAGCCGTGGGGTAGGCATTGAGAAAAGCCTGCAGCGAACCGCTATGATCCGGCTCCATATGATGGATGACGATATAGTCGGGTGTGCGTCCTCCGAGACCTTCGTCCAGCTTACGCAGCCATTCGTCCTGTTTGCGGCTGTCGACGGAGTCCATGACTGCTACCTTCTGAGAAAGCAGCAGATAACTGTTGTAGCACATGCCTTCCGGCAGTTCGTACTGGCTCTCAAAGAGCGTCAAATCGGGGTCATCGCACCCCACATAGAGTATTCTGTCGTTCATAATGGTTATTGGTTATTGGTTAGAGGTTATTGTTATTTGGGACGGACGGTAGCTACGGTCTTGATCTCGGGGGCGGTAAGGGTCTTGTTGCCATCGAGCGAGAGACCGTCGTAGCTCAAATCGAAGACGATGGTACCATCGGTGTAATGTCCCGAACCGGATACGGTCACGAGGTAGGTAGTGGAAGAAGTGGAGAGCAGGTGAACCACAGTACGCTCGAAGGGAGCGAAGGTGATGACCTTATCCTTGACCTCGGCGCGGATGGTGAAGACACCACCATTGGTCTCGTTCATGACGATGAGGATGCTGTCGCCGTTCTTAAGGTTACGGATATCCATCATACCGGTCTCGTCGCTCAGACGAATCATCGTCGTATCCGTAGCGGTAGTGATCTCAGCCAGGCCGCTGGTCTTAAAACTGTACGAACCCTCTACTTGGTACACATTGCAGTTGCAGGCGGTGAGGGTCAAGAGCCCTGCGAGTGCAAAAAAGATTGATTTTTTCATATTTTACAGTTATACTAATTATTCCTTATTATTCCGTAATAGCCTCTTGCTTTTTCTTGCGTTCATGGATGAGTCCGCTGATCCATAGTCCGATCGAAGCTGTTACGAAGTAACCGCCTGCGAGGATCCAGAGGGCGTAGTATTCCTTGGCGGCCTCGAGCAGCGTGCATCCCATCGTATTGATATGCAGGAAGCCGTGTATGCCCCAGGTAGCGGGGATGAGATAGGAGGTCCATTTCCAGGCTTCGGGCAGCGAGGCTTGCGGCCAGCTGACGCCGGAGATGAAGAAGATGATGAGCGTGGTAGCCACGAGGGTAACCATACCTGTCTCGCGGTTGCGCACGAAGAGCGACACGGTCATCGAGAAGAAGATCGCCGCCAGCAGGAAGGGCACCATCAGACGCATGATATCCCAAGGATTGCCTACGTGAGGCAGATGGAACAGTTTGGGGATGAGCAGCACGTCGATGGCTGCGATAGCGAGATAGAGCACCAGGTAGGCGACCGCTCGTCCGAAGATAAGTCGGAACACGCTACGCCGGCGGCTGCCGGGCAGGAAATAGAGCGTCTCGTTCTCTTCGCGTGCCGTACCGGCCAGCATACCTATACCGAAGAAAAGCGTCTGGTGCAGAATCATAATGAGCATCGCGGGGACGAGGAAGGAGGAGTAGCCTCCGGAGGGGCAGAAGAGTCCGACCTCCTCGTAGGGAGCGCCTTGCACCAATGCCCAAGCGGTCTCGGGACCCATTCCCATCCGCTGGTAACGGTCGATCTGTACGCGATGCATCTCGTCGAGCATCACCATATTGGCTGACATATAGGTGGCCTTCATATAGAGGAAGGACGACATATCCGCGTAGAGCGAGACATGCGACTGACCGCTGATGGTAGCCAGGTTATCGTCGAAATCCTCGGGGATAAAGAGGATACCGTGTACCTTCTGGCGACGCATGAGGTCTTCGGCCTCGGCCATAGAGGTGCAGACGTGCGTGATCGCGATATCGGGCGTAGCCTCCCAGAGGTGGAGGAACCGTCGGCTCTCAGGCGAGCAGGACAGATCCACAACGGCTACGGGCACATCGGTGAGCGTGTCGTTCCAATAGATGAAGTTATACACCAGCGGATAGCCCAATCCGGCTACGAAGAAGATGAGCACGACACCCGGGTCACGGAAGACACGCTTCAGCTCCTCCGTGAATACCATCCACAAGTCTTGGATGAGGTGGATTATCTTTTTATTGAGTCGCGTCTTCATTATTTCTTCGGGAAATTCAGGTTAATCATCGCTCCCTTGAGTCGCTTATGAATGGTAAGCGGCAGGAGCATAAAGATCATAAATATGCCAAACTGCGGCAACATGCACTCCAGTGGCGCATCCATGAGCGCCTCGAAGACGTAGTTGACGTAGTAATGACGTAGCGGGAAGATGTTGGTCAGCGCCTGTACGAAAGGCAGCATACCCATCTTGGGGTAGGTGAAGCCCGACAGGGAGAACGACATCATCGAGTACAAGGCACCCACGCTGATAGCATCACGCAGGGTGGGGAGCAAGCCGATGAAGGTAAAGGCCAGACATTGCGTCGACAGGACGTAGAACAGCATATTGAGAGCCAGCATCCAATGACTGCCGGCTACGGGGAAATGCATGAACTCGTAGAGGATGATATTGCAGCTCACGCCCAGTGCCACAAACAGCACGGTATAAGGAATCATCTTACCGATGATAGCAATCACGTAGTTATCACCCGCCGTGTGCATCCACTTGAGCGACGTAGACATCTTCAGCTCAAATCCGATGGAGAAGATCGTCAACATCGTGATGATGATACCCAATATACCGGGCAAGATGGTGGTGAGCAGATAGACGGGGTAGTTGGCGTAGGGATTGCCGATGAGGTGCCCCTCCAGCACGATAGGCTGGATGATGTTCATCACCTGTCGGTCGGGCAATCCTTTGAGACGGAGAACTTCCCGATGGGCCGCGCCGGAGGCGAGGTTGACCATCGTTAGCATCTGTTTGTAGGACGTGGAGGCACCTACGGTGTAGGCATAGTTGACGTAGAAGTGCATAGTCGGACGGCGTTGCGAACCGATACGGGCATAGAAGTCCTCCGGCACTACCAGAAAACCGTACACCTCGCCCTTCTGCATCAGCTTGCGCGCATCCTCGTAGGTCGCCGTGACCGCTACCACCTTAACCGATTGCGTGGCGTTGATCTCATGCACCAAGCGACGAGACATAGACGAGTGGTCCAAGTCGACGATGGCTATCGGCATGTTCTGCGGCGAACCGCTCTTCATCACCGTCAGGAAGAAGAACATGCTAATGAGCATGATCACAACCGACGAGAAGATATAGAGCGGACGTGCAAACATCTGCTTTAACTCTCTCTTTATGACAGCTCCTAAATAACTCATCAATCGTCCATTTGTCAATTGTCCAAATGTCAATCAATTATGATGGCTGTCATGCCGGGACGGAGTCCTTCGATCGGCGAGATGGGGCGTGCTTTTACGTCGAAGGTCTTGACGTCGTATTCGCCGTTGGCTTTGGTAGCGCGCCATGTGGCGTAGGAAGCCATCACCTTGATGTGGGTAATACGCACAGGGTAGGTCTCTTCGCCGAGCGCCGGCACCTTGACCATCACTTCCTTGCCTACCTCCAGGCCGCGGAGCATATCCTCGTGTACGGAGAAGGTAAACCAGATGTCGCTCAAATCCATGATACTCATGACCGGAGAACCCGTACCGACCAGTTCGCCCACCTTGGGGTAGCGTTCGCTCACTTCGCCGTCGGTGGGAGAGGTCATATAGAGTTCGCTTAGGTAGGCATTCACCTCCTGGATCGCGCCGTCGGCACGTTCTACGAGGGCTTGTGCAGCCATCTTATCCTCCTTCTGCGCGCCGTGAACGGCCATGTCGTACTGCGACTTGGCAGCTTTGGCGGTAGCTACGGCAGCGTCGTATTGCGCCTTCACTTCGTCGCGTTTCTGGGCGGTAACGACCTGCTTCTGGTACAGACGCTCCACGCGCTCGTAAGACTTACGCATGATATCTTCGCCTACCAGGGCTTTCTGCCAGATCTCATAAGCACCCGTTATCTGCTCCTGACGCGCACCCGTGATGGCCTTTTGGTTCTGAGCTTCGGCAGCATTACGTGCGGCTTGCGCCTGTGCCAACTTGGCATATACCTCGGGGCTATCGATGATAGCGACGGTGTCGCCCTTCTTGACCTGCTCACCTTCCTCGTAGAGGAACATGCTGATACGTCCGGGCACCTTGCCGGATACGCGATATTCCGTAGCTTCGGCTTCGCCGGTGATCTTAAGCGGCTCCGGTTGCAGAGCAAACACGCCTACCACGGCCACGATAACAATCACTACCAACAATGCTACTAACCCGATCAACAGGTTGTACTTCTGATTCTCTTTAACTTTTGTATTCATATCCAATTCATTATTTACAACACTTTTCCGGTTACTTTGCGCAGCTCCATCTCGCACATTTTGAGGTCGATGGCGGCATCGATGCGTTCGCTCTCAGCTTTCATCCAAGCCGTTTGGGCTCCCATCAAGTCGGTGGAGGAGAGGACGCCCTCTTTCCATGACTCCTGTGCCAAGCGCAGAATCTCCTCGGCATGACGGCTGGTGACCATCTGACGCGCCAGCTTACGCTGTGCATCCTCTACCTTCTGACGCGCCTGCGTCACCTGCAGCTGAATCAGCTCCCGGGCTTCCTCTATCTGCAGTTGTACGGCACGCTCCTCGCGTTTGGCCGCCTTGACCCTATATATATCGTCCGCGTGTACGAGGGGTACATTTACCACCACGCCCGCGTTGAACTGGCCTTTGAAGGAGTTGGAGAAACCGTTTTGCACGTTGGGATTACTAATCAGGTAGTTGGCACTTGCCACAATATTAGGCATCAGTCCGCTGGCAGCCAAGAGGCGGGTAGATTTGGCCATCTTCTCAGCCTCCTGTAGGAGTTTGATCTCGCCGCGTTGGGCGAGGATTTCCTCCATAGAGAGACTGTCCTGCGTGATCATGAAGGTACGTAGATCCGTACTGTCAATCTCTATATAGGCATTCAGGCCTAATCCACATAGCTGGCTAAGTGCCATCTTGCTCAACTCCAATCCGTCAGTCGCCTTACCCAGGCTCTGTTCGGCATCGCTCAAGGTCATCATCACCTTCAGGCGATCGGCTTGCGTAGCCAAACCCTCTTCGTAGAGGGCTTCCACGTCGCCGCTGAGTTTGACCAGCAGGTCGTAGTACTGCTGCGCCAGAGCTTTCTTCTTCTCAACGCTTACTACACGCCAGTATGCCTCGTCCACCTTCAGCACGATCTCGTCCGACGTGCCTTCGGCTTTCATCTCTGCCATCGTCTTGGCCGAACGTGCCATCTTGCGCATCTGGATAAGCTTACCGCCTAAGAAGATAGGCTGAACGACGCCAACCTGACCGGCAAAGACATGGTGAATATTGAGCGTCAGGGCTTCGCGCAAGGCGGCGTAGGGCTCCGAGACCAACAGGCTGATCGAGCGTGCCACCTCGGGCGACAGACCACTCAAGGCCGTACCGGCAGGCTCAAATCCGCCGTATATATCGATCGCACCCATCGAACCTTCGTAACGATCCGGCAGGAGGGTGATGTTTTTCTCGTTCCACATGTAGGTGCCGTTGGCACTCAACTTCGGGAAGAAGGCGGCTATGCTGGCTTTCTCCATCTCTCCGGCAGCAGCCACGTGCTCCGCCTCGATCTCCATCTTCTTGTTGTGCTGCAACGCCATTTGACGGCATTCCTCCAGCGTCAGCACCTGAGCTTGCATGCTACCTGCCATCACCAAGGGCAGCATCCAAATAATGAGCTTTTTTCTTGTTTTCATTATTATCTTTACAAAAAACACGGCAAAGTTACTGCTTTTTTTTCACATATACAAAAAAAATCAATAAAAAATAATATTTTTCTATATTATATTTGCAAATACGGATAATTTTTCGTACCTTTGCAGCCGTTATGACAAACGAGCAAATCGAAGAGCGTGCTCAGGCAGCACGCGAACTATTCAAGCAGGGCTATAATTGCTCTCAATCGGTCGTGGGTGCATGTGCAGATGCCTTTGGCATCTCCGATCGGGATATGGCGCTCAAGATGGCCGCCTCTTTTGGCGGCGGAATAGGGCGGATGCGTCAGACCTGCGGCGCGGCCTGCGGTATGTTTCTATTGGAAGGAATGCGTTCCGGTTCTGCGCAGCCGGATCATGAGGCCAAGATGCGTAACTATACGCGCGTGCAGGCACTCGCGAACGCTTTTAAGGAGCAGAACGGGGCGCTCAATTGTAGCGAACTGCTGGCTAACGGCAAGCGTCCGTGTGCGGATATGGTGGCTGACGCTGTTCGTCTCGTGTTACGAGACATTTAAGATTTAAAATTGAAAATTTTAGATTTATAACCATGAAATACAATCTTGCAATCTTAGGCGGCGGACCTGCGGGTTATACAGCTGCCGAAAAGGCCTCCAAGGCCGGAATGGATGTCGTTCTTTTTGAGCAAAACGCCCTCGGAGGCACCTGTCTCAACGTAGGCTGTGTGCCTACCAAGACCTTGCTCTACAGTACCAAACAGTACTATAACGCCACGCACGCCGACAAATACGGCGTCAAGGCCGAAGGCGTAACGTTTGACTACGCCAAGATGGTACAACGCAAGCAGAAAGTGGTGCGCAAACTCATCGCCGGCATCAAACTCAAACTCAACAATGAACATTGTACCGTCGTTACCGGTAGCGCAGCGGTCGTAAGCCGTACCGACGAGTTGGTGACCCTCACGTGCAATGGTGAGACCTACGAGGCCGAACGCCTCTTGATCTGCACGGGTTCGGTCAACTTCGTACCGCCTATTCCGGGCGTGAAGGATAATCCGTCCGTGTGGGATTCGACGGATGCCTTAGCGGCTACCGAACTGCCCGAATCGATGATTATCGTAGGCGGAGGCGTGATTGGAATGGAGTTCGCTACGCTCTATCACGAATTAGGCGTACCCGTGACGGTAATTGAGGCGATGCCGAATATATTGCCGAACCTGGATCAGGAGGTGGTGGCAATCCTGCGCGATAAATATACCAAGGCCGGTATCCGTATCCTGACGGCGACCAAGGTGATGTCGCTTGAGGACAACAAAGTATTTGCCGAGACGGCTGAAGGCGAGAAACTGGAACTGGAGGCACAGCATATATTGATCTCGGTAGGCCGTCGTGCCAATCTGACCGGCCTCGAAGCCCTGACCGACCTGGAGTACAACCGCGGCATCGTCATCGATGACTTTATGCGTACCAACCTCAAGAACGTATATGCCGCAGGTGATGTTACGGGTAAGATCATGCTCGCGCATGTCGCTTCCCGTCAGGCCGAGGTGGCTGTAGGCAGAATGCTCAACGAGATGCCCGTACAGCGTATCGCCTACAACGCGATTCCGTCGGTAGTCTATACCAATCCTGAGATTGCTTCTGTAGGTATCACGGAGAACGACTTTGACTGCGAAGTACATACCATCCCGATGACTTTCTCCGGCCGCTTTGTGGCGGAGAACGAGGGTGAGACCGGTCTGGTCAAGATGCTGCTGGATAAGAAGAGTCACACCGTGCTGGGCGTGCATATGATAGGCAATCCCTGTTCCGAATTTGTGGCCGCGGCTTCCTTTGCCGTACGGATGGGATATACCGTACCCGAGTTCCTGCAGGTGGTCTTCCCGCACCCGACCGTGAGCGAAGTGCTGCGCGAAGCGCTTATTTAGTTGATAATTGACAGTTGATAATTGACAGTTGATAATTGATAATTGATGGATAAACAAGAATTAGCGGCGGCGATACGGCAGTTGTGCCGCGAGAAGAATGCCATCATCATGGCGCATTACTATCAGCGTCCTGAGATTCAGGATGTGGCTGATTTCATAGGCGACAGTCTTGCGCTCGCGCAGCAGGCCGCCAAAACGGAGGCGGATATCATCGTGATGTGCGGCGTGCATTTTATGGCTGAGACCGCCAAGATATTGTGCCCGAAAAAGAAAGTGCTCATTCCCGATCCGACAGCGGGCTGTTCGTTGGCCGATAGTTGCCGAGCTGAGGACTTAGCGGCATGGCGAGAAGCACATCCGGACTACACGGTAGTCTCCTACGTCAATACCTCTGCGGCCGTCAAGGCCCTGACCGACGTGGTCGTTACGAGCAGTAATGCCCTCAAAATAGTCAACCGTCTGCCCGAGGATGCCAAGATCCTTTTTGGTCCCGATCAGAACTTAGGCCGTTATATCCAATCGGTTACCGGCCGTGAGATGGAGCTCTGGAACGGCGCCTGCCATGTGCATTCGCGTTTCTCTGTAGAGGCCCTTATCGAGTTGAAGAAACAGAACCCGGGTGTCAAAGTGCTGGCACACCCGGAGTGCAAACAGATAATCCTCAACCTGAGCGACGTCATTGGTAGCACACAGGCTCTGTTAGGTTACGTCAAGCAGCATCCCGAAGAGCAACGCTTCATCATCGCGACCGAGAGCGGTATCCTCCACGAGATGCAGAAAGCGTGTCCCGAAGCCGAGTTCCTGCCCGTGCCGCCGGAGATGACCGAAGGAGTAGGGTGCCATTGTAACGAGTGCGAGTACATGCGTCAGAATACGCTGGAACGCCTCTACGAATGCCTGCGCGACGAGACCAACGAGGTCATCGTGCCCGAGGAATTAGCCGCTAAGGCGTTGGCACCGATTGAGAAAATGCTGGAGTGGAGTAAGTGAACAAGCGCGTGCTCATAGCTATGAGCGGTGGCATCGACAGCTCGGTAGCTGCGATGTTGCTGCTCGAACAAGGCTACGAATTGGTCGGAGTCACCTTCCGTACGTTCGATTCGATTCGAGAGTCCTGCCTGGCTAAGGAGAAAGGTTGCTGCTCCGTAGAGAGCATCATGGAGGCCAAACACCTGGCAGAGCAGTTGGGCTTTGAGCATCATATCCTCGACTTCCGCGATATTTTCCGCGAGCATGTCATCTCCAACTTTACTTCGGAATACATGCACGGTCGTACGCCCAATCCTTGCGTGCTTTGTAACTCGCATATCAAGTGGGGCGAACTGCTGCGTGCGGCGGATGAATTCGGGTGCGAACGAATTGCAACAGGACACTACGCCCGCATTCGCAATATAGACGGACACTATTTTCTGCACCGTGCAGCCGACACAAAGAAGGACCAGACCTACTTCCTTTGGATGCTGACGGAAGAGAATCTGAGTCGTACAATCTTCCCATTAGGCGACCTTACGAAGGAGCAAGTGCGCGAATTGGCACGCTCGCACGGCTTTGAGAAACTCAGCCAAAAACGCGAGTCACAGGAGATTTGTTTCGTGCCCAATAATGACTACCGTCGTTTCCTCCAGGAGCAGGGTTGCTTGATTGAGCAAGGCGATTATATCGACCGTGAGGGTCATCTGCTCGGGCGTCATGAAGGTTTCCCTTGTTATACAATCGGTCAGCGAAAAGGTCTGGGTGTTGCCCTCGGCACGCCGATGTTCGTAACGGCTATAGATGCTGCCACCAACCGCGTAACGCTTGGTTCGCACGACGAACTCTATACCCGCGAGGTACCGCTCTCAGGCGGATTCTGGCGCGGACGGGACGATGAACCCGTGCTGGCTCAGATACGCTATCGCAGCCAACCAACCTCGGCAAAGTATCTGCCTAAGGAAGAGAAACTGATCTTCGATGAACCTGTTTGGGCCGTTACACCCGGACAATCTGCCGTATTATACCAGAACGATTGCCTTGTAGGAGGAGGGTTTATCAGATGAATAAACAGGTTCTGAAATTAGCCGTGCCGAGTATTCTGGCCAATGTGACGATACCGCTGGTAGGTCTCGTCGATACCGCCATCGTAGGCCATATTGCCGATGCCACCATCATTGGCGGTATCGCTATCGGAACGATGCTCTTCGACCTGCTGTACTGGAACTTCGCCTTTCTGCGCGTAGGTACAGCCGGCATGACGGCACAGGCTTACGGAGCGGGAAATAGGCATCATTGTGCAAGACTGTTGACGCAATCCTTAGCGATAGCCGGCGTGGCTACCTTGCTCATTTGGGCAATACAGTATCTGTTTGTGTGGGTTGTTCTGGCCTGCGTACCTTCCTCGCCGGAGGTAGAGACCTTTGCGCGGCAGTACTTCTGCGTACGTATCTGGGCGGCACCTGCCACCTTGGCGCTCATGGCACTCAAGGGCTGGTTTATCGGCATGCAGGATACCGTCTCGCCTATGATTACGGACATCGTGGTCAATGGTGTGAATATGTTGGCCAGTTATCTGTTGGCAGTCAAGACGCCTTTAGGCGCGATAGGTGTGGCGTATGGAACGGTCATCGCGCAGGTGAGCGGACTATCAATAGCCGCCCTAATCTTGTACCTCCGCTATCGACATACCTTCGACGGACTGACCCGTTCGGAACTACTAGGCACATGGCATGATCTCAGGCGGCTCATGTCACTCAATAGCGACCTGTTTATCCGCTCGCTCTGTTTCATGATCATCTATGTCGGCTTCACGGCCCTCTCTGCCCGCTACGGCGACGAAGCGTTGGCGGTAGGTTCGATCCTGATGAAGCTCTTTATGCTCTTCTCCTACTTCGCCGACGGCTTTGCCTATGCCGGCGAAGCCTTGACGGGACGCTATATCGGCGAGAAAGACAGGCAGAGCGTCAAGCGGGTGGTGCGGGTGCTCTTCGTGTGGTCCACGGCTATCGGACTAATCTTCACCCTGGTATATGGCCTCTGGGGACTCGATTGCATACGCCTGATGACCGATAAGGAGGATATCCTTCTCGCCTCGATGCCCTTCCTCTGTTGGCTGACCGCCATGCCGCTACTATCCACCTATGCTTTTATGTGGGACGGTATCTTTGTGGGTGCTACGGACGGCAAGAGTATCCGTAACGTGATGATTTGGGCGGCTTTGGCTTTTGTGATCTGCTACGTAGCTACAGAGCGGATGCTGGGGGTACAAGCTCTCTATGTGGGCTATTTCGCGCACCTGATCACGCGCTTCGTATATTTGACGATTAAATGGAATAAGACCTATGATAGAGCCTTTGCAGAACAGAAAGTGGAAAGTCATTAAGAGTGAGAACATACTGCGTATCGGACCGTGGCTGTCTGTACGTCAGGAGGAAGTGGAACTACCCAACGGACATCGTATCCCGACCTGGTTCATACTCGAGTTCCCGGATTGGATCAACATCATCGCCGTGACCAAGGACGGTAAGATGGTCATGATCGACCAATACCGTCATGCCATAGGGGAGACCCGCTATGAGATTGTAGCCGGCGTGATTGATCCGGGCGAGACGCCTCTTGAGGCTGCCCAACGCGAGCTGAGCGAAGAGACCGGCTTCGGCGGTGGTAATTGGCAGGAGTTTATGGTCCTCTCACCCAATCCCACCAACCACAACAACCGCTCTATCACCTTCCTCGCGACCGACGTAGAACGCATCACAGCACCTCACGAGGAAGTGTCGGAAGATATTCATGTGCATGTGATGGATAAAAAAGACGTGCGTGAACTCTTGGAATCCGGTGAGATTATCCAAGCCCTTCACGCAGCGCCTTTGTGGAAGTATTTCGCCTTAGAGAACTAATCAATTACGGAGAAATAATACAACGCCCATACTACTCCTGCAATCTGCAGCAGTAGTATGAACGGTATTCCGTAGGTGAATTTAGGGTGATGCGTCTTGTGGTGCAAGGTGTACATCGCGAGCCATGCGCCTATGCTGCCGCCTAGGATAGCCAGACCGAAGAGCGAGTCTTCGGGAATGCGCTTCCTGGTACGGTTATGCCGTGCGCGGTACTTATCTACCCAAAAGCAGATATACGTGATGATATTCACCACGGCCAGATAAACGCCTATTCCCCACAGCATCTCTTTCATAGACGGGCACGAATAGCCTTGCTCTCTTCCTCGTAGCCGGGTTTGTCAAGCAAAGCGAACATGTTCTTCTTGTAAGCCTCTACGCCGGGTTGATTGAAGGGATTGACCTCCAGCATATAACCGCTGATACCGCAGGCGAACTCAAACATGTAGATCATCTGACCCAGGTAGTACTCGTTGAGGCAGGGCAGGGTGAACTTCATATTGGGCACACCACCGTCCACGTGGGCGAGCATAGTGCCAAGTTCGGCCATCTTATTGACCTCATCCACGCGCTTGCCGGCCAAGAAATTCAGGCCGTCCAGGTTTTGCTCATCATGCGGGAAGATCACCTCGTGGTTGGGTTTCTCCACCGAGATAACGGTCTCCATCAGATGGCGTTCGCCGTCCTGGATATATTGTCCCATCGAATGCAGATCGGTCGTGAAGTCCACGCTGGCGGGGAAGATTGCCTTACCGTCCTTACCCTCGCTCTCGCCGTACAGCTGTTTCCACCACTCGCTTACATAGTGCAACTTGGGATGGAAGTTAGCCAGCAGTTCCACTTTCTTGCCTTCCTGCTGATAGAGGATATTGCGGGCAGCTGCATATTGCATAGCGGGGTTCTCGTCGAAGGGTAGGGCGCAGATGTCCATCATGCGCTTAGCTCCCTCAATAAGGCTGCGGATATCGAATCCGGCGCAGGCAATCGGCAGCAGACCTACGGGCGACAGTACGGAGAAGCGTCCGCCTATGTTATCCTCGATGACGTAAGTCTTGTAACCCTCTTGGGTAGCCAGCGTGCGGAGTGCGCCACGCTTGCGGTCGGTAATGCAGACGATATTCTTCTTGGCCGATTCCTTACCTTGCTGCTGCTCCAGTTGGGTCTTCAACAGACGGAAAGCCAATGCCGGCTCGGTTGTCGTACCCGACTTGGAGATAGAGATGATGCCGAATTTGCGATTGCGAAGAAGTGTCTGTAATTCATACAGATAATCTTCGCCTATATTCTGACCAGCATAGATCACCTGAGGCTTGTTGCCTTCGAGCTGGCTGAACGAGCTCAACAGAGCCTCGTTTACGGCCTTGGCTCCGAGGTACGAACCGCCGATTCCAATGCAGACGATCATTTCGTTTTCTTCGCGCAACAACTTGGCCGTAGCCTCGATGTCGGCAATTTGCTCCTCGATATCCTTCGGCAGCGAAAGCCAACCGATAAAGTCGTTACCTGCGCCGCTACCGGTGGTCAGGGTGGACATAGCCTTCTCAACTGCAGGACGAATAGCCGTCATCTGCTCTGCGCGGACGGCCTTGGTGTAATCAAATTGTAAATCTTTCATATATAGATACCTTTTTTATTATGTTAACATATGGGTGAGTTCCTGAATGACGAAGGTAGGCGACTGCTGTTCGTACAGAATCGCGTACATGGCATCCACGATCGGCAGGTTAACCTGACGTTGCTCATTGGCCTTGTGGATAGCGTAGGTACCGTAGTAACCCTCTGCTACCATTTCCATCTCCATCTGAGCCGCCTTGACGGAATAACCCATACCGATCATTTTACCGAACTGACGGTTTCTGGAGAAATTGGAGTAAGCCGTTACCAGCACATCGCCCAGATAACCGCTGGCATCGATATTACGATAGCCCGGATTGCAGGCCATGGTGAAGCGCTGGATCTCCTGAATACCGTTGGCAATCAAGACGGAGAGGAAGTTATCTCCGTAGCGCAAACTGTGGCAGATACCGAAGGCAATCGCGTAGATATTCTTCATCACGCTCGAGTACTCCAGTCCCTCCACATCATCGCTCGCAGTCGTGTGCACGTGCGAGGTTGTGAGTAGGGGACAGAGGCGTAAAGCGGTCTCGCGGCTCTTGCAACCGATCGTGAGGTAACTCAATCGCTCCAAGGCAATCTCCTCGGCATGGCACGGACCGGCTACTACTGCCAGATTCTCCTGCGGAATCTCAAATTTATGATGCAGATAATCCGTCACGATCTCGTTCTCCTCCGGCACCATACCCTTGACGGCCGAGATGACGATCTTACGGCGCATCGAACGGCGTACCTTATTGAGCGATTGACGGATATAGGGGGACGGAATAGCCAGAATCAGGATATCCGAATTGGCTATCACCTCGTTGATGTCCGTCGAGAAACAGATACGAGAAGTATTGAAGGCGGCTGCATTCAGGTAGGTCGGATTGCGCCCCGTACGGCAAAAGTCGTCTATCACCTCTTGGCGACGGATGAACCAGTTGATGCAACGCTCGTTTTCCATGACTATCTTGGCCAAGGCTGTTCCCCAGCTACCTGAACCAAGTATAGCTACTCGTGTATTTTGCATTGTCGTAGGTGTTTAGTATTCTTCTTATTGTACCTCGGGCTTCATGGTCGGGAAGAGCAGTACTTCCTGAATGGTGGGTTGACCCGTCATCAGGATAGCCAGACGGTCGATACCGATACCGATACCGCTCGTGGGAGGCATGCCGTATTCGAGCGCACGTACGAAATCGTGGTCGATAACCATCGCTTCGTCGTCACCCTTCTGCGCCAGTTTCATCTGATCTACGAAACGGTTGTATTGGTCAATCGGGTCGTTCAGTTCCGAATAGGCATTAGCCAACTCCTTACCGTTGACCATCAGCTCAAAACGCTCAGTCAGACCGGCTTTCGAACGATGCATCTTCGTCAGAGGCGACATCTCAACGGGGTAGTCGATGATGAAGGTAGGCTGAATAAACTGTCCTTCGCAGGTCTCGCCGAAGATCTCGTCGATAAGTTTACCCTTACCCATCTTGTCCGTATCCTCCACGCCGAGTTTCTTGGCAATAGGACGAATCTCATCCTCGCTCATCGTGCTCAGATCATAGCCTGTCTTCTCGCGGATAGCTTCCAGGATGGGCAGACGACGATACGGAGCCTTGAAGTCAATCTCGTTGTCTCCGATCTTCACCTTGGTGGTACCGTTGACGGCGATAGCGATCTTCTCCAGCAGTTGCTCCGTAAAGGACATCATCCAGTTGTAGTCCTTATAGCTGACGTAGAGCTCCATGCAGGTGAATTCGGGATTATGCGAGCGGTCCATACCCTCGTTGCGGAAGTTACGACCGATCTCATATACGCCCTCAAAACCGCCTACGATCAGGCGCTTCAGGTACAGCTCGGTTGCGATACGCAGGTACATATCCACATCCAGCGTGTTATGATGCGTGATGAACGGACGGGCACTTGCGCCGCCGGCTATCTGTTGCAGAATAGGAGTCTCCACCTCTGTATATCCGGCCTCGTCAAAGACCTGACGCATCGTGCGAAGGATGGTAGCACGTTTCTCAAACACGCTCCTGACACCCTCGTTCACCACCAAGTCCACGTAACGCTGACGATAGCGTTGCTCGGGGTCGTTAAAGCCGTCGTAGGCTACGCCGTCTTTGTACTTAACGATAGGCAGCGGACGTATCGACTTCGACAGCACGGTCAGTTTCTTGGCATGAACGCTTATCTCGCCCATCTGGGTGCGGAATACAAAGCCCTCGATACCGATGAAGTCGCCGATGTCGAGCAGTTTCTTGAATACAACGTTATACATCTGTTGCTCCACGGTCGTGGCTTGTTCGCCTTCGGCTACGGGAGCCTGAATGTCGTCGCGGCTTACATATACCTGAATACGGCCCTTTGAGTCTTGCAACTCAATAAACGAGGCTTTACCCATGATGCGCTTCGACATCAGTCGGCCGGCTATCGATACGGGCTTACCCGTGTACCATGCGGCCTGTTGGTTTTCATCTTCAAATCCGGCCTTGATATCTGCCGAATAACCGGTTACAACATATTCTTGCGCGGGGTAGGGATCGATACCCATATCGCGCATCGCTTGCAAACTTTGTCTGCGTACTTGTTCTTGTTCGCTTAATTCCATATATTTGTATGATTCTATTATCTTCTGTTTGTGGTGGTCTGACGCCGGGTACTACTGCTGGTAGTCGTGCGCGTCGTGGTACCCGTTGAGGTACGGCGAACCGTGGTAGTGGTGCCGTTATTATCGGTCGTACGGGTCTCCGTGCGTGCCGAACCGTTCGAGGTGTTCACACGGGTCGTAACCGTGGTACCCGGAGTCGCGGTTGCGGTTCTCCTCTGAGTCGTGGTGTTGCGAGACGGAGTGGAAGTGGCGGTAGTGGTACGACTCGGAGTGGATGATGTAGTCGTGCGGCTCGAGGTAGAGGTCGAAGTAGTCGTTGTGGTCGTGCGAGCCGGGGTAGAGGTCGTCGTAGTAGAACGAGCGGGCGTAGCGGTTGTGGTAGCCGCAGGCGTAGTGGTGCGAGCGGGAGTATTGGTACGGGCAGGGGTGTTGGTGGTCGTCGTACGAGTCTGTGCATCGCGATTAGTCTGCAGCTCGCGTGCGCTACGCTCGTTGTGACGGCTCGAGAAACTCTGATCCACGTGCCGTACGCTATAGTCACTTCTGTCTATCGTCGAGGTCATCGTGCGGTAGTCAGGATTGCGATAAGTCGTAGTATAGTTTACCTCGCGGCAGTAGCCGTGTGCATTCATATACGTATCCACATAGGCCGAATAGTGACCGTGGTATACGCATCCGGGACGGCCGTAATAGCTCGGGAAATGATCCCAATAATACGGCGAGGTCCATACCGTATAATGCGCTCCGTACCAGGTCGAATAGATGAGCGGCGTACGCACAAATACGGGTTCGATGATGTAATTGGCGCCGTAGATAAACGGATCTCCGATTACCTGTACGTAGGTAGCACCCGGTTGGCAGTTGACTACCAACGTGGCTACGTTCTGAAACACATTCATAGCCAATACGGCTTGTAATACAATCACGTGTGTATATCCGTTCATCGTCTCGATAGCACGGATATAGTCTACATAGCCGTCGCGGTTCAGGTCCAGATTCGACAGCATATACGTACCGCTATTGAGCATTCTCTCAAACTCCATGATGCTCCTCGATTGCGCAAAAGCGGCGGCTACGGCTCTCAGTTCCAGGCATTGGTAGTAATCCTGCACAGCCTGCGTGGTCACGATAGTGGTTGTGGTGGATTGCTTGATATTCGGAGCTGTTACCGTATAGGTCGTGGTAGCTGCGGTAGGCGTAGGTTTCGGGGCGACGGTCTCAATTATGGTCCAACAACTTGTCATCAGGCACGCGATGACCCCTAACATACTGATATGTAAACTTCTCATGATTGTATCTATTGCTTTGTTTTTGGTTGTATAATTATTTGAAAGAGGAACGCGCACGAGCGCGCGCCTGTGCGCGTCCCTCTTGTCTATGCTTATCCGCCGAAGTTATCGAAGCGGATATCTTCGTCTGCTACACCCAACGAGTGGAGCAGATCCAGCACGGTCTTAGCCATCATCGGAGGTCCGCAGAGATAGTACTCGATATCTTCGGGAGCCTCATGCTGCTTGAGATAGGTATCGCCCATTACGGGAGCTATGAAGCCTGCCGTATACTTGATTCCCAGTCCGTCGGCTTTGGGATCCGGACGGTCCAAGGCCAGGTGGAAATGGAAGTTGGGGAACTCCTTCTCCAGCTCCAGGAAGTCCTCGAGGAAGAATACCTCGTCGATTGCACGTGCGCCGTAGAAATAGTGCATCTCACGGTCACGGCAATTGCGGGTCTTGAGCATATGCATAATCTGCGCACGCAGAGGAGCCATACCGGCACCACCACCTACCCATATCATCTCCTTCTTGCTGTCATATACGGGGTGGAACTCACCGTAAGGACCGCTCATCACGACCTTATCACCCGGCTTGAGCGAGAAGATATAGGTCGAGGCGATACCGCAAGGTAGGTCCATGAATTCCGGTCCGTTCGGACATTGATCTTTGGGCTTGAAGGGCGGGGTAGCGATACGCACGGTCAGCGTAATGATATCGCCCTCGTCGGGATAGTTGGCCATCGAGTATGCACGAATCGTGGCCTCGGTGTTCTTCTGCTTCAGGCTGAAGAGCTTGAAGTTCTTCCATGCCGGCAGATACAGATCGCCGATGAGCGACTTATCCATATCGCGATCGTAGTCGATATCGTACTCCGGAATACGGATCTGAGCGTACGAACCCGGCTCGAAGTCCATGTGCTCGCCCGGAGGCAGAGCCACTTTGAACTCCTTGATGAAGGTAGCCACGTTCTTGTTGGAGATAACCTCGCATTCCCACTCCTTGACACCGAGGATCGATTCGTCAATCTTCAGTTCCAAGTCGTTCTTCACCTTAACCTGGCATCCCAGACGCCAATGATCCTTCTGTTGCTTGCGGGTGAAGTGTACCGTCTCGGTCGGCAGGATCTCTCCGCCGCCTTCCAGTACCTGACACTTACATTGTCCGCAACTTCCCTTACCACCGCAGGCGGAGGGCAGATGCACACCGGCTTCACCCATCGATGCCAACAGCGTACCGCCGGCAGGGATATGGTATTCCTTATCGCCGTTAATCGTTACTTTTACATCGCCGGAGGCTACCAGATAACGCTTGGCAACCAGGAGCACAACAACCAGCAGGAGTATAACTACCAGAAATACTGCAACTGCCAATAAAATAGCTGTCATATTCATAGTCATTCCTCCTTAGATATTAAGTCCCGAGAAGCACATGAAGGCCAGCGCCATCAGACCTACCGTGATAAAGGTAATACCTATACCTTGCAGGGGCTTCGGAACATCGTTATACTCCATTTTCTCGCGTATACCGGCCAACGCAACGATAGCCAGGAACCATCCGATACCCGAACCGATAGCGAACGCAAAGGCATCGCCGATATTGGCAATAGCTTTTACATTCTCGGGGTCGAGCATCACACGTTGCTGCATAAACAGCGACGCACCCATAATCGCGCAGTTAACGGCTATCAGGGGCAAGAAGATACCCAGCGAGTTGTACAGCGACGGACTGAATTTCTCCACCACCATCTCCACCAATTGCACGATAGCGGCAATCACGGCGATGAACAGAATGAAACTCAGGTATCCCAGGTTCAAGGGACTCAGCACATATACTTGCAGCAGGTAGTTAATCGGCAGCGTGATCGTCTCTACAAAGATAACGGCTACGCCCAAACCGGCTGCGGTCTTAACGTCCTTCGATACGGCCAGGTACGAACACATACCCAGGAAGAAGGCGAATATCATATTGTCCGCAAAGATGGAGCGAACAAACAAACTAATAGCATGTTCCATTACTTAGCCTCCTTATCGTTAATTGAGCGATGAGCCCAGATGATACATCCTACCAATATCAGCGCCATAGCCGGCATCAGCATCATACCGCAGTTGCTGTAGCCATGCTCGTAGCACCAATCGGGAATAACCTGCATACCCAGCAGTTTACCGCTACCCAACAGTTCGCGCACAAAGGCCACAACCACCAGTATCCACGCGTAACCAAAGCCGTTGCCGAGACCGTCCATGAGACTGTCTTTCACGTTGTTGGTCATCGCGAAGGCCTCCAGGCGACCCATCAGGATACAGTTGGTAATAATCAGCCCCAGGTATACGCTCAGCTGCATAGCCACGTCATAAGCAAAAGCTTTCAGCACCTCGCTCACGATCGTTACCAACGCGGCTACGACTACCAATTGGATGATAATACGAATTCGCATCGGGATCGATTTACGAATCAGCGATACCACTACGTTCGACAGCGCCACAATAATCGTTACCGAAATACCCATCACCAGCGCAGGCTTCAGCTGTACCGTTACGGCCAGAGCCGAACAGATACCCAAGATCTGCACCAATACGGGGTTATTCAGATTCAGAGGACCCAAGAAGGCCTCTTTCGTTTTCTTACTAAGTGCCATAATTAATCCTCCTCTGTTTCGGGTTTAACATTTTGCGCTTCTTCACCATTCAGGAAGCCGGCATACTCGTTCAGACTGCGAACCAACATCTCATCCACACCCGTAGATGTGATGGTCGCACCTGCGATAGCATCCACTTGTTCCTGACCTGCTTCGGCCGTCTTGCCTTCCTTGAGCACAGCTACCGAACGCAGATTACCCTCCGCGTCCTTGATATGCTTGCCGAAGAAACGACTGCGGAACATCTCGGTAACGATCTCGCCACCCAGACCCGGAGTCTCGCTCTCGTGACCGAAGTTAATACCGAAGATCTCGTTCTTGTCGTCATTCAGGGCAATATATCCCCAGATGCCGCCCCAGAGACCTTGACCCTTCAGGCGCAATACATACTTGGTCTGACCGTCGATGGTAGCTACATACAGCGGCAATTCGCCGTAGCTCTCTTCCTTCACGATCTGTTCGTACAGAGCAGCCGGATCAGCCTTGGCGTAGTTCACGTTCAGGGCCGTCAGGATCTGCTTCTGCGTATCCAGACGACGGTTGGCCTCCTGACGCGGAGCCAGTACCTGACTTACTACCGCCAGCAGCACAGCCACGATCACAACCATTACGGCCGCATATACAATCGTATAGACATTACTGTCTGTATTCATCTTTTTCATGCTACGGCCTCCTTTCTTGCAAGACGTTTCTTGATATTACGACGAACCACACACCAGTCAATCAGCGGAGCAAACGTGTTACCCAGCAATATGGCCAGCATCATTCCTTCAGGATAACCCGGGTTCAGCACACGGATCACGATGACCATGAATCCGATCAAGGCACCGTAGATCCACTTACCGCACTCCGTACGAGCCGAAGTAACGGGGTCGGTGGCCATAAATACGGCACCAAACAGCAGACCGCCGCTTACCAGATGCATGTACCACGGATAATTGGCTACAGCCGTCTCCGGACCAAAGGCGTTGAACAACCACGCCGTCACACCGGCCGTTGCCAGTATGCTCAGCATCGTCTTCCAGCTGGCTACACCCGTGCAGATGAGTAGTATTGCTCCCAGCAGGATGGCCCAACCGCAAGTCTCACCTACGCTGCCCGGAATCAGACCGTTGAAGGCGGTCCAGAAATCCATCGGCATCAGGTTCGCATCTGTCGTCGTAGCCAACTGACCCATCGGGGTAGCACCCGAGAAACCGTCAACCAATTGAGCTTGGCTGTCCCAACCCCACGTACCGCCTTCGCGAATGAACGCGTGGTCACCCGTCATAGCCGACGGATATGCGAAGAACAGGAACGCACGGGCGATCAGAGCCACGTTAAAGATATTGTATCCCGTGCCACCGAAGATCTCCTTGGCGAAGATAACGGCAAAGGCCGTGGCAATAGCCACCATCCATAGCGGCGTATTGATCGGCACAATCAGCGGGATGATGAAACCTGTTACCAGGAATCCCTCGGCTACCTCTTCGTGCTTGATCTGCGCTACCGTGAACTCGATACCGAGACCTACGATATAGCTGACCAATATGAAGGGCAATACGGCCAGGAAGCCGAATCCGAAGGCTTTCCACCACAGGGCGCAGGTCATACCGCCGGCTACGAGCTGACCCGTTGCCAAGAGGTGCTGATAACCTACGTTGAACATACCGAACAGCAAGGCCGGAACCAACGCCATCACCACGAGAATCATCGTTCTCTTGGAGTCGTTTCCGCCGTGCACTTGCGCGCCTACGCGGCCGGATGTCGTCTGCGGGGTAAAGAGGAACGTATCAAAGGCGTCGTAGAAACTGCTCAGCTTCTGCCATTTGCCGCCTTCCTCAAAGTTCTTACCGAACTCTTTCCACATTTGATAGAACTTTTCCATTACTCAATCTCCTTTCTCATCGTGTCCAGAGCCTGGCGAACGATGCTTTGAACGGGTAACTTACTCGTACATACATACTCACACAAGGCGAAGTCCTCAGGCGCTACTTCATTGGCACCTAATTGCTCCATCTTGTCCAGATTGCCCGCGATCATAGCTTTCAGCAGATACTCGGGATAGATATCCATCGGGAAGACCTTGTCGTACTCGCCGCTCACGATGATGGCACGACGGCCACCCTTGATGCGGGCATCCCAACGATACAGACGCTTGCCAAACCAGCTCCGAGCGCATTCGTTATCCATCAGCGAAGCGGGATCGGTCTTGTCGGCATGGAACTCGCTGAAGCGCGGCAACAGCCAACCCATGAACTCGTGCGTCATCGTACCTTCGTCCAATACCGTGTATTGGTTGTCGTACAGACTCACAGCCTCGTCCTCGCTTACCTGATGACCGCTCAGTACGTTTCCGGCTACCAGACGGCAGGGCAACTCCTTGTGGATATTCTGCGCGAAGATCGCACTCAGAGGCATACCCGGCAGTACCTTGTAGTACTCCTTGCCGTACGCCAACGGACCCGTCAAGGCTACCAACTTCTGCATGTCTGCCTTGCCGGTCATCACAAGACGACCGATCAGCACCATGTCTTGTACATTGACCGTCCACATCGTGTCACCCTTGGCCATCGGCAGCACATGATTGATCTGCACACCTGCATTACCTGCGGGGTGGGGACCGGCTACCTCATACAGCGTGCAGTCTTTCAATGCGCGGAAATCCGTAGCCTGAGCACCATAGCGTATGCCCACATACACGGGCGCTATCTTGCTCAAGGCCGTTACGGCTGCCTGCAACTGCACATGCTGTCCGCGAAGCACGAACTCATAATCGGGTGCCAACGGAGCGGTGTCGAAGGTGCTCACGAAGATAGCACGCGGAGTCTTGTTAGGCAGCGCGATACAATCGTACGGACGCTGCTTAATCAGGCACCACAAGCCCGAACGCATCAGTAGCGCACGTACGCCTGCGGCATCCTTCGCCGTCGTGTCAAGCACCTCATACTCTTGCTTCCCGTCCGATTCGATGTTAATCGACATCACCTTCCTTCTGTCGCCGCGTACGATATCTACTACGCGACCGCTGACAGGCGATGTGAACAGCATCTCTTCGAACGTCTTGTCGTGAAAGACAGGACTGCCTGCCTTCACCTCATCGCCGACTTTCACCATCAACTTAGGCGTGATGCCGGCGAAGTGATCCGGGACAATACGATAGATGTCCGGACGACGTACGCTGCTTACCTGCAGCTCCGCCTTGCCGTCTATCGGAAGGTCCAAACCACGTTTCAAGAAGATTTGTTGCATGTTTTGTTTTGTTAGTTAATTTATGTTAATTTTATTGTTTCACAATAATCAGCCTGCAAAGGTACAACATTTTTCTTACATACACAAATATTTCTCGCTTTTTTTTCAATTTTTGTAATCTTTGTTCATTTGCATTTGCATATATCAAAAAAAAGTTGTACCTTTGCGCAAATTTTTAGTACATTACAACTACTATGACACTCAAGACACAAACGATTACCGTTACCCCCGAGATGGCCGCCGACCGAGTAGGCTCGGGTCTGCTTCCCGTCTATGCCACACCGATGGTTATAGCCCTCATGGAGAGTACAGCCTGCCTCTGTATCGAAGACCTCGACGAGGGGGACACCACCGTAGGCGTAGAGATCAACGTCCAGCACGTCAAGGCTACCGCCATCGGCGAACAGGTGACCTGTACCGCCTTCCTCAAAGAGGAAGATGAACACTCCTATCGCTTCATCCTCCGCGTGGAGAATGCCCACGGCGAGGAGATAGCAGAAGGAACGCACGTCCGGGTACGCGTCAACAAGGAGAAATTCTTGAGTAAGGTAATGGCTAATAAATAAAAGGTAATAGGTGAAACGCTTTGTTAGCATACTGTTCCTGCTGTCCTCGTTAGCCCTTTGGGCCTACGATAAGCCCTCCGACATCCCCAATCCCCGTCACACGGATGCACAAGTTTTCGTCGCCAATCCCGACGGTATCCTTTCCCGCGACGAGGTGGCTCGTATTACGGAAATAGCTGCCCGTTGTGAGGCCATCAGCAAAGTCGAACTCGTCACGGTCGTCGTAGATGACATCGGCTACAACGACGCCTTCGATTTCTCCCTCGCCCTCTTCAACCATTGGGGCATCGGCAACCGCGAAACCAACTCCGGCGTGCTCATTTTCCTCGCCCGTCAGAGCCGCGACATACGCATCGTCACGGGAGGTGGAGTAGAGGGCCTGCTGCCGGATGCCGACTGCAAATATATCATCGAAAACGACATGATTCCCCTCCTCTCACGCGACCGATACGGAGAGGGACTTTTAGCGGGTAATAAAGCGATTTTCGAGACCCTTACCACCGATGCCGCACAGGCGGAATTGCTGCTCGGTTACAAGGCGAAGCCTGTTACAACCGAGCCATGGAGTGCCTTCGCAATCTTTTGCCTTGTATTCATCGTGTTTTTATGGGTCCACTATAGCATGCAACCCAAGTGCCCCAAATGCCGCCAACGTGATGTCAAAAAACACAACGAGACCCTCCGTGCCGCCACCTATGCGGCGGCCGGTTTGGGAATGACGCATTATGTCTGCAACTGCTGTGGCAACACCTGGAATCAGTCCTATACCATCTCCCGTCTCGTGCGCTCGTCCATGTCCGGATATGGTGGCGGAGGCAGCTTTAGAGGAGGCGGAGGATTCTCGTCCGGCAGCTTTGGAGGAGGCATGAGCTTCGGAGGCGGAGCAGGGGGTAAATTCTAAGAATTTATAACGAACATAAACATAGTAAGCATATGAAAAAGACCATTATCATTCTATCCATCGTAGCAGTCATAGCTGCTATCGTATTCTGGTTCATCGGGGCATACAACTCGATGGTAACGGCTGAGGAGAACGTAGAGACCTCCTGGGCACAAGTGGAGAACCAATACCAACGTCGTGCGGATCTCATCCCGAACCTCGTCAATACTGTCAAGGGCTATGCCGCCCACGAGAGCAGCACCCTCGAGGCCGTCATCGATGCGCGTTCGCGTGCTACCCAGATCACCATCGATCCCTCCAAGGCTACGCCCGAACAACTCATGGCCTTCCAAAACGCACAGGGCGAACTCACCCAGGCGCTCGGACGACTCCTCGCCCTCTCGGAGAGTTATCCGGACCTCAAGGCCAATCAGAACTTCCTCGAACTCCAATCCCAACTTGAGGGAACTGAGAACCGTATCACGGTGGCACGCAACGCTTTCAACGAGGCTGCTCGCCAATTCAATACCATGATTCGTCGCTTCCCGGGTAATATCGTAGCTTCGATGTTCGGCTTTGAGAAGAAACCCTACTTTGAGGCAGAACAGGGTGCAGAGAAAGCTCCCAAGGTGGAGTTCTAATCCGAAAAAAATGCGTTTCCGTCATAAGAAACGCATTTTCTTCTTCCAAAATTTGCATATATCAGAAAAAAACACTACTTTTGCAGTCCCATTCTGATATGCGGCTTTAGCACATCGGTAGTGCATCAGCTTCCCAAGCTGAGGAGGCGGGTCCGACTCCCGTAAGCCGCTCAAAACGTACGACGCTTCCTGACAAACCAATCGAAGATGATGGAGCGACGGTAGATAATCGTCGGGAACTTTACAACGGCAAGGGACAGGTTCTCTTTCCGTTTTTGTTTATAGGCCCCTCTCATCTGATGATACGCCATGCGAGCCTTGACGACCGCTTGGGCATTCTTGCCTTCTCCCTTCACGAAATACTGCATCATCGCCACATAATCCAGCACACATCTGGCCCCCATTGTCCACCATAGCCGCGAAGCGGGTAGGTTCTTATAGAGCATCAATAGCGAGTTGCGGAAGTTAAGGAACAGTTTCCGTGGACTCTCGTACGGCAAGGCACCTCCGCCTAAGTGATACACCACGCTCTCAGGCAGGCATATCAGCTTCCATCCGCGGCTGTTCAGTCGCCAGCACAGGTCAATCTCCTCCATATGCGCAAAGAAATCGCTATCCAGTCCGCCGCACTCCTTATATATACGCGTACGCACGCACATGCACGCGCCCGAGGTCCAGAACACCTGTTGCTGGCTATCATACTGTCCGCGGTCGTCTTCTACATAGCTCAATATCCTCCCTCGGCAGAAGGGATATCCCAAGTAATCGATATGTCCTCCGGCCGCTCCGGCATGTTCAAATCGCTCTACCGCCTGCATACCTTTTTGCGGTTCGAACCGATGGACCCAACTACGTATCTTCGGTTGCACGGCCGCCACATCGGCATGCTGATCCAGGTAACTTATCAGGGGTGTCAACCATCCTTCCGTCACCTCCACATCGGAGTTCAGCAGTACCGTATACTCGGCATCCACCTGCTCTAAGGCACGGTTATAGCCTTCGGCAAAGCCGTAGTTCTCGCTCAGCCGTATCACCCGTACAGGCCGCACGGCCGTCTTATTCATTTCGTCCAACACCTCGATACTCGCGTCCGTACTGCCGTTATCGGCTACTACGACCTCCGTATCCTCATCAGCGGTCCATTTCATGACCGACGGCAGGTAGCGACGTAACATCGCCGCCCCGTTCCAATTCAATATTACAACCGAACACTTCATAACTATAACCAATAACCTATAACCAATAACCTATAACCTATAACCTTTAACCTTTACTCCACTTCCACCTGTTATGACTCCACAGCCACAACTCCGGCTGCTCCCGTATATTCTGTTCCAACAGCCGTGCAAACTGCTCCGTAACAGGGTACTCCGTCCCTTCCATCACGGGACCATCTACCGATATCGGTACCACCGTAATCTCATAGTAGCCTCGTTTTACACAGCGGTTATGCAGATAGACTGCGCCGTAGCCGAACTTACGCGCCAGTAGTTCCGATCCGTCTAAGAAGGAGGTCTCCTGATTCATAAACATCGTCCAGAAATGTTGGTTCTGCGGACTCGGCTTCTGGTCACAGATCATGCCGTACGACTTATACTTGCCGTCTTTCCTTTGCGCTACCATCGCCCGAAGCAGGCTGTTCTTCTCGATCAAAGGATAGCCGCGTCTCTCTCTGAGTTGTAACATTGCCTTGTCGGCCGACTCGGATTTCAGGCGACGGTAGATATTATAGTGCATGAACGGCTCGATGCGGAAATACCTGGCTATCTGCGGCATCCATTCCCAGTTGCCGAAGTGCCCGAGCATAACCATCACGCCGCCTTTCTCGGCCATCACTTGGTCGGCCACTTCGGGATTGGTGCATCGCATGCGTTCGAACAGTTCCTCATCCGATATCCGATAGCCGTAGATGATCTCGGCCATCACGTTCGTCAGATGATGGTAGAACTTCCGCTCCAAAGCCTTGATTTCATCGGCATTTTTCTCGGGGAAAGAAAGGGTCAGGTTCTTCCGTACTATCTTCCGCCTGTAGCGCCCCACGTAATAGATCAAGGGATAGACGAAATAATCGCCTATGGCATACAGCACCCGCAAGGGCAGATAGGATAATATGCGGATTAGTAGCAGCATATGAGATAGAACGTCACAACGGGTGTTGCCAACAGTATGCTGTCAAACCGATCCAGCACGCCTCCGTGTCCGGGCAAGAACTTACCCGAGTCCTTCACGCCGATCGTGCGCTTCATCAGGCTCTCCATCAGATCGCCCAAGGTGCCGAATATAGCGATGACCAGGGCAAATCCGAGGGCTTTCCACATATTGTCAAACCATCCCACTTGCCAATAAATAATACCGGCTGCCAAGGCAAACACGATGCCGCCGATCAGTCCTTCCCAACTCTTGGCCGGACTCACGCGCGGGAACATCTTATGATTACCGCCTGCGCGCTTGGCCGTCAGACTACCTATGCAATAGGCGCCCGAGTCGTTCACCCATATCGTGATGAAGAGCGCCAACAGCACATAAGGCGTATCCAGCAGATAGGTCATGATCGAGAACGGAAACGCTATCATCACCAGGCTGCCCACGATATGTCCCCAGTTATCTATCGCATTATTCGCCTCCTGCTGAATAAACAGTACCGCGATGAGCGCAGCCAAAAAGAAGATCACGCTCGCGTAAGCGAACCAAACCGCATACGACATGTCGGTAAACGTATTCAGGGCATATAATGCACAAAACATGCCGCCGCCCGCGAGGGTGGACAGCATACTGAGCATGAGATGCGACTTTACCAATCTATGGTATTCCATAATGGCTAACATCGTTATCGGCAGAAACACAATACCGAAGAAAGCCGGATTGATCACGATCGAAGCCACCACAAGGGCTACATAAACGGCTCCGGAGAGCGTGCGTGTGACTAAATTTGACATACTTCTATCATTATTTTGCAAAAATATTTGCAAAGATACAATATTTTTTGTAATTTTGCAAGCGATTTACAAAAAAAATGCATTTTATGAACAATTTAACCCCCGAAATGGCACTTATGGACCCCGAAGAAAGGGCCGAAGTGGAATTTATCTGGAATTTGATTCCCCAAGAGGATCGTGGCACCATGACTCCCGATGACGTGCTCTTTGTCCTCGACAAGATGGACGACTATCTGGAGGAGAAGGGACTCGTCGAGTACGACGAACTCACCGGCGAAGCAACCTACGCCGATGGCGAAATCGATGAAGAAGACCAACTCAATTACATCTTGCGCGAGAATCGCGTAAATGAAAACAAATTGACCTCTGTACAGATTCAGCTCATTCTCGACGCAGAACTACAATACGGCATAGAGCAGGGGTGGTACGAGGAGGAAGACTGACATTTTGACAGGCTAAATTAGCGTGCACTTTGTGAAGAAATTCACTCATCTGACCAAGGTGAGTGATTTTCTTTATGTCATATCCGAACTCCGGAGTAGGGTGCCCGAATCCCCGAGTAGAAGGATTATTAGACCCACTATTTGATATAGGCTAACTCGTTGATTTTCAGCGGATTACATTCTTTTACATTAAGTTCAATTTGCAATGTCGATAGGTGAGTGCCACATCGACGTGACAATTTCGAAAATAATAGTGCAAAATATACGTAACTTATTGAAAATCACATAGGTTACGCGTTTTGCCTTAAGTTATGTATATAGGATGCACCTGCCTATAGTACAGAATTGTGAATCTTCGCAGTTTGCAAACCTGAATTTCATTTTCTTGAAAGTTTTTCATTGAAAAGTTTGCATATGTGAAAAAGTTTTCGTATCTTTGCAGCCGATTTTGAACATAAACACACACCTGACATATGGTACGTCCGAATATCCGTAAGAAGATCGAAGAGATCATGGCTGCTGAAGGTATGAATGCCAAGACCTTTGCAGAAGAAGTCGATATCTCAGCCGGCACGCTGAGCAATATCCTTGGTGGCAGAAACAATCCCAGTCTGGATGTCGTTCAGAATATCCTGAACCGCTTCCGTACTATCTCGGCCGACTGGCTCGTATTGGATGTGGGGCAGATGTATCGCAAACAGGGCATCGACAGCCCCGCTCAGAACGAATTACCGTTCGATAAGCCTTTAGAAGCGCCCGGATCGCAGCCGCAGCCTGTCCCCGCGCCGCAACAACCGCCTGTTATCATACAAAAATCCGTGCAAAAGATTGCTATCTTCTACACGGATGGTACGTTCGAGGAACGCTAAACTGCTCTTGTGAGGTGTATTAATACTTGCAAGATGCGGAATAGTTAGCTCCGGCAGCCTGTGAGATTCTCGAAGCTAATTCGAGCACTTCATTATATTGCTCGCAAGTTTTACCTTGTTTCTGAAGAGTTTGTTCTGAAATGGGGACTGTGTTGCTAACACCATTAATAGTTTCAGTGCATTTGCAAGTCTTGCTGCAGCTAGCCAGACCCAGAGCCAAAACGGCTACAACGGCAAAAATAGCTTTTTTCATTTTGTTTGTTGTTTTTAGTTGTTTAATAATTATAATTATTATGGGGGTTAAACCCTTGTATAAATCTCGGACTGAATAGTTCGCGGCCGGTGGTCACGAATATCGTGTCGTGGCGGATCAGAAAGGCCGTAGGCAGGGCGTTATCCGTCATCTCTACCATCGCCTCTACGCTCATGTTTCTGATCTCAAACGGCGGCTCCTTATAGAACGCGCGAAAAGCCGCTTCGGCTGCGCTGTCCGCTACCGCCAGACCAATCACCCTGTCCACAGTCCCCGTTTCCTCAAACAGCTTCGCATTACCGATCGACTGATTGCAGTAAGGGCAGTTGTACGAGAAGCAGAACACCAGGTAACACGAGTCTTTCGACATATCCTCCACATATTTCGGCAGCGCCGTCTCGCTTACGGGACGCGGTACCAAGGAACGCGTGCCCTTGACGACGACGGTCGAGTTGTAGAACGTGTATCCTACCGTAAACGCACCTATCATCAGTCCCGCAGCCGCGATCACGCGGGTCACCACCGTGCTCGGCTCGTTATCGCCCTTCAGGGCAACGAAGACCAAGATGGCGCACAATACCGCGTTTCGTACAAACGTCCATGCCGGCGGCAGATTCAGCACCTCTATGTGCCCGAAGCATCCGCAGTTATACACCCCGTGTACCGCTACGCCATAGGCGTAACCCAAGGTGATGACACCCACAAACGCCACGCTCAGCCATGCCGCCATTCGCGTCCTGATCCTCAATAGCAGCATCAGACCCAGCACCAACTCCGCGCCAATCACGGCAGGTGCCAGCCAGCCGAACCAATCCGAACCGTAGAAGGTCAGCAGGTTGCTGAAATAGGCCGCGTCAGCCGCTTTCGCGTACGCCGACACCAGGAACATCATTCCTACCAATACCGACACTATTTTCGTTAATTTCTGCATTTTTCGGACGCCTAATCTCAAAAATCGCTGCAAAAGTACAACTTTTTTTGCATATGTGCAAATTTTTTTGTATCTTTGCGGCGTTTTTTAGTGATTATTATGGCAGACGACAAGAAAATCATCTTTTCGATGGTGGGTGTGAGCAAGGCTTTCAGCCCGCAAAAGAAAGTTCTGAACAACATTTATCTCAGTTTCTTCTACGGAGCTAAGATTGGTATCATCGGCCTCAACGGAGCCGGTAAGTCCACACTTCTCAAAATCATCGCCGGCGTGGAGAAGAACTACGACGGACAGGTGGTCTTCTCGCCCGGCTACAGCGTCGGTTACCTGGAGCAGGACCCCAAGCTCGACCCCGACAAGACCGTCCGCGAGTGCGTGCAGGAGGGCGTACAGCCTATTATGGACGCGTTACGCGAGTATGATGAGGTCAACCTCGCCTTTGGCGAACCCGATGCCGACTTCGACAAACTCCTTGCCCGTCAGGCCGAACTGCAGGATCGGCTCGACGCTACCGATGCCTGGAATATCGACCAGAAGCTCGACCGCGCCATGGATGCCCTGCGTTGTCCGCCCGATGATGCCAAGGTAGCGACCCTCTCCGGAGGTGAACGCCGTCGTGTGGCACTCTGTCGTCTCTTGCTCCAGCAGCCCGATATCCTGCTCCTC
>CAMJDT010000018.1 GCA_946404495.1 uncultured Bacteroidales bacterium | reverse complement strand
GATAAAGGCATGCGAGGCCTCAGATAGACAGACTTAGAAGCAGTCTCTGCTTCGTGTTTTATTTTTCGTCATACCGTTATGACGTCATGACGGTATTACGTTATGACGAAAAAATGCATCTTTTTCATTAAAAAA
Organism: uncultured Bacteroidales bacterium; assembly: GCA_946404495.1. GTDB lineage: Bacteria > Bacteroidota > Bacteroidia > Bacteroidales > Paludibacteraceae > Colicola. Next base: position 42,245 of record CAMJDT010000018.1, on the reverse strand, counting down.
TAAAAAATATCAATTATCAATTTTCAATTATCAATTATTTTTTGTATCTTTGCGGGCTAAATTGCGGAAGAATGCGATTGGACGATGCCGTTTATATGAGTCGGTGCTTGGAGTTAGCACGCAAGGGAGCCTACTATGTGGCGCCCAATCCGATGGTGGGAGCCGTGTTGGTGGACCGGGACGGAAGGATCGTTTCGGAAGGCTGGCATATGCGCTACGGGGGTCCTCACGCAGAGGTGCATTGCATCCGCAGGGCGGAGCAAATAACGGTGAGCGGTAAGACGATTAATTGGGGCGAGATGACGCTGTACGTGAGCCTGGAGCCGTGCAGTCATTGGGGCAAGACGCCGCCGTGCGCGGACCTAATCGTGGAGAAAGGGATCGGCAGAGTAGTCGTCGGTATGCAGGATCCGAATCCGCTGGTGAGCGGACAAGGCATCGCGCGGCTAAGGGAGCATGGCATAGAAGTTGTAGTAGGCGTATTGGAGGCAGAGTGCAGGGAACTGAACAAACGTTTCCTCTGCCTACAAGAGAAGAAGCGACCCTACGTGATCCTGAAGTGGGCACAGACGGCGGATGGATATTTGGACGAATGGCGAATGGACGAAGGGACGAAAGGCGAAAGTGGTCCGCTGGTGATATCCAATCCGGTGACGAAGCAGATCGTGCATAAGATGCGGGCAGAAAACATGGCGATACTGGTAGGTTCGGGCACGGCGCTGAAGGACAACCCGCGGCTACTGACCACCCGTTGGAGCGGACGCAATCCGATTCGGGTACTCTTAGACCGGCGGGGACGTGTACCCAAAGACAGCCGCATCTTCAGCAACGAAGCGGAGACCCTCGTCATGCGCGAGGAGCAGAACTGGCAGGAAGTACTGCAGTCGTTGGCCAAGAGGAATATCCACAGCGTGCTGGTAGAAGGCGGAGCGGAGGTATTGAACCACATATTGGAGGACGGAACGTGGGATGAGATCCACGTGGAAGTAAGTCCCGTACGACTCCATAGAGAGGGCGTAAAGGCACCGCTGATTGCGCTGCCGAGCGAAGCAGCCATGGAGGTGGAGGGACACAGACTCTTTTTAATTGAAAATTGATAATTGATAATTGATAATTGAAAATTGAAGATTTTAGATGAAGATACAGCAGATACTATTGATAGCACTCATCGGGGTGATGGCGGCGGGATGCCGGTATTTGGACCGAAGCCGGCAGCAGAGCGACGTAGTCGCCGAGGTGGCCGGTCAGCAGTTGACGAAGACCGAGTTGAGTCAGATCACTCGCAAGGCCGCTACGCCGGAGGATAGTGCACGGTATGCCGAGGAGTATATCCATCAGTGGGCAGAGGAACTATTGGTCTATAACCAGGCGGAGCGTGCCGCCGCAAGTACCGAGCGGGATGCGATAGAGCGCCTGGTAGCAGACTATAGGCGGTCGCTCTATGTACATGCGTACGAGGAGAAATTGGTCAAACAGCGCATGAGTAAGACCGTTCGGGACGCTGAGGTAGCAGCATACTACGAGGCCAACAAGGATCAGTTTGTGCTGAACGAGAGCCTGCTGAAGGGTATTCTGCTCATCGTGCCAAACGGCACTCCGAAGATGGATAAACTCAAGAAACAGTTGGCGCAGCCCAACGAGGAGAACATTGAGCATATCGAGAAGTACGCCTATCAGTACGCAACGGGCTATGAGCTGTTTACCAACCAATGGATGCGTGCCACGCAGATCGTGCTGCGTCTGCCCTTAGAGACGGACAACCTGGTACAGCAACTGAAGAAGACCAATCTCATCGAGGTGCAGGACAGTGTATCGACCTATCTGCTGCAAGTGACGGATAAGTGCCTGCCGGGCGAAGTGATGCCGCAAGACTATGCCCGCGGGGAGATCGAAGAGATACTGTTAGGCCAACGTCAGGTGGAGTTCCTCCGCCAGGAACGGGAGAGACTCTATGAAGAGTGGAAGGTGAAAGGTGAAAAGTGAAAAGTGAAAAGTGAAAGGTAAGATGAATCAGAAATCAAAAATAACTAATCGAATGCCGTATTATAAGCGAGCAATTGCTATATTCGCATGTCTTATAGCACTAACATGTCAGGCGGATAATGTGATCGATGAGGTCATATGGATCGTAGGTGACGATGCGATCTTAAGAAGCGAGGTAGAGGAAGAGCGTCTGCGCGCGCAGTACGAGGGTCAGCAAATGGCGGGCGATCCGTATTGCATCATTCCGGAGCAGTTGGCGATTCAGAAACTGTTTCTGCACCAAGCCGAGTTGGACTCCATTGAGGTGAACGAATCGACGGTGAGTTATCAGGTGGATATGCGCATCAACTACTACCTCTCGCAGATAGGCAGCAAGGAGAAGATGGAGGAGTACTTCCGCAAGACCACATCCGAGATACGCGAAGAATTGACCACCAGCGTGCGCAATCAGATGATTATTCAGCAGATGCAGATGAAGCTGACGGAGAACATCAAGCCGACGCCGGCTGAGATACGTCGTTACTTCAACAGTCTGCCGGAGGACTCGATACCGATGATACCTGCGCAAGTGGAGGTGCAGATCATCTCCCTGGAGCCTCAGGTACCGACGGAGGAGATCGAGAGAATCAAGACGCGACTCAGAGAATTCACCGAGCGTGTGAATACAGGCAACGCGGATTTCTCGATGTTAGCGCGCCTCTATTCGGAGGATACGGAGAGTGCCAAGCAGGGCGGTGAGTTGGGTTTTGTAGGCAGAGGACAGTTGGTGCAAGAGTTTGCCGACGTAGCCTTCAACCTCAACGACCCCAAGAAAGTGAGCCGTATCGTAGAGACCGAGTACGGATTCCATATCATCCAACTCATCGAGAAGAAGGGTGACCGCATCAACTGCCGGCATATATTGATGCGTCCGCGTCTGTCGGCCAACGATAAGGTAGCGGCGCTGACTCGTCTGGATAGCATAGCCGGACTGATTCGCGGGGGTGAGATGAGTTTTGAGGAAGCGGTTATCCGTTTCAGCGAGGACAAGACCACGGCGATGAATGCGGGTGTGATGGCCAATCCGAATACGGGTGCGGGTAAGTTTGAGTACCAAGACCTGCCGCCCGAGATCGCCCGACAGATCTATTCGATGAACGAAGGAGACCTGTCGTCGGCGTTTGTGATGATGGATCAGCAGAAGAACAAAGAGGTCTGCGCCATCGTCAAGCTCAAGAAGAAACAAGACGCTCACCAAGCCAATCTGACCGATGATTTTCAGGTCATCAAGTCGATGATGGAGCAGAAACTGAGCGGAGAGTTTATCCAGAAATGGATCAGCAAGAAGCAAAAAGAGACCTATATACACATCGACCCGGCGTGGAGCGGATGCGATTTCGAATACCCCGGGTGGGTGCATGAGTAAAGGTGAAAGGTGAAAGGTGAAAGGAGACATAGAATCGGATGGATAGGATGCATAGTCCTTTGCCTAAGCTTTGTTCCATATGCGTGGGGGCAAGAGTTGGTGTATCTGGAGCATTCGGAGACGCTGTCGTTTGATAAGAAACGGCTGCCGGATGCGCAGATATTGAAGGGCGATGTGCAGTTTCGTCACGAGGATATGCTGATGTACTGCGACTCCGCCTATTTCTACGAGAAGACCAACTCACTGGATGCCTTCGGAAACGTGCGTTTCGTACAAGGCGACACGCTCTCCGGCTACGGCGATGTGCTCTACTACGACGGCAACCGCAAGTACGCCAAACTTCGTCACCACGTACGCCTGATTCACCGTCAGACCGTGCTGACCACCGACCGCGTGGACTATGACCGCAAAAACGAACTGGCCTTCTACGACGAGTGGGGGCAGATAGAGGACAGCGTGAGCACCCTGACCTCGGTGTGGGGGCTGTATATGCCGCCGAGTTCGCAGGCGGTGTTCCGTGATCAGGTACACCTCATCAATCGCAATTTCGTACTCGACACCGACTCGCTTCGCTATAACACGAAGACGCATATAGCCGACCTGGTGCAACCGACGACGATCGTCTATGAGAAGGAGACGACGATACTCTCGGATCTCGGCACCTATAACACGGAGACCGAACAGAGCCGCCTGCTCAACCGATCACGCGTACTGCACGAGGATGGTAAGCAGCTCACGGGTGACACCATCTACTACGACAAACATATAGGCTACGGCCGCGTGCGCGGACATATGCAGCTCAGGGACACCGTGCAGAAGTCGACCCTCTACGGTAACTTCGGCGAACTCTTCAATGACGGCGACAACGCCTACGCGACGGACAGCGCATTGATGGTAGATTGGTCGAACGACACGGCCTACACCTTCATGCATGCCGACACGCTCTTCGCCGACCTTATCCCCTACACCGACACCACGATACTCCCTATCGACAGTGCCCTCGGCCGCCTCACGCCGGATACGATCCTCACCGACACGACATACCGCCAGATACGGGCCTTCCGCAACGTGCGGGTCTATAACAAGGAGTATCAGACCGTATCCGATTCGCTGGTCTATAACGGCCGTGACTCGATTGCGACACTATACTACGACCCGGTGCTCTGGAGCCAAAAGCAGCAGGTATCGGCCGATATCATCCATATCTATATCAAGAACTCGCTGGCCGACTATGCGCACGGCATCGGCAATGCTATCGCCATCAAGCATGAGGCGCAAGATATGTACGACCAGATGCAGGGCAAGGAGATGTACGCCTATATCCGCGACGGCGAGATACGGCAGGTGGACGTATCCGGCAACGCCGAGACCATCTTTTATCCCCGCGAGGAGGATGGCACGTTTACCGGCGTGAATAAGACGCAATCGAGCATGGTGAAACTGTACCTCGCTGACCAAAAAGTAGAGCGCATCGTCTTCTCGACCACGACGAATGGCACGATGTATCCGCTGGATCAGATCAAGGACGAGGAGCGCTTTCTCAATGCCTTCTTCTGGGCGAAGAAAGAGCGTCCCAGGAATCAGTTGGACGTATTCCGTCAGGCAGAACGCACCCCGCGCCCCAAGGAGAAAGCCGTGTCCGCCGCAGTAGTGGAGACCGAAACGGAGACAACACCCAAGGCGCGCGAAGACAAACAACGTAACAAACGAAAAAAAGAGAATAATGAAACGCTTAGTACTACTGACAGCGCTGTTAAGCAGCGTGCTGGCCGCGCAGGCCGGTGATTATACGCAAGCCTTCGGTTTGCAAGTGGGCTACGCCAACCCCATCTATCGCCTCAACCAACCGGCAGAGGATAATGAGAATAAGACCGCCCTCGAGACGACACAGTTGCGCGGTGCCAAGATCGGCTTGGTATACGATGCCACGTTTTGGAAAGGATTCGGCTGCATGTTAGGTCTGAACTATACAGGCGCCGGATACGTCTCCAAGTGGGAAGAGTTCGGCTACGACCTCAATGGCAAGCCGATTGCCCCCACGATGCCGCACCCCTATGAGGAAAGAGTCAAATATCAGTTCCACCAACTGGAGCTGTTTGTGGATTGGCAGTATAAGTTTGAAATAGCCCGCAATACATGGTTGATACTGTATACGGGACCGACGATTCAGTGTGTGGTTCACTACCAGCAGACCAACCTCATTCGTGCCAAAGCCTCGGGTGAGCAGGTACGGCAAACCATCATCGGCTATCTGGACTACTCGGATGCTGACATCGCACATGATCTCAAACGAGTGAACGTGACGTGGGGTGTAGGTGCCGGATTCCAATACGATAGGTACTACCTGCGCGGCGGATATGACTTCGGATTGATCAATCCATATAACTTCGCCAACTTCAACCAAGTGGGTCTCGCCGACCGCAACACCCGCGGACGCCTTGACCAATGGCAGATTAAGTTGGGTGTATATTTGTGGAGAAATTGATTGAACGAATTTGATACCCAAGGAGACCATAGATCGGATCTACGACACCGTCAAGATCGAGGAAGTCGTCAGTGACTACGTCACGCTCAAGAAGCGCGGCGCCAACCTCATCGGGCTCTGTCCGTTCCACGATGAGAAGACGGGATCGTTCACGGTCTCGCCCTCCAAGGGCATCTTCAAGTGCTTCGGCTGCGGCAAGGCCGGCAATGCGGTTAACTTCGTCAAGGAGATCGAGCAATGCGACTACTACGATGCCTTGCGGCAACTGGCCAAAAAGTATCATATCGAGATCGAGGAACGCCAACTCACCGTTGAGGAACAGCAGCGGCAGGACGATAGGGAAAGTATGTTCGTGGTGAACGAAAGGGCCAACCGTTTCTTCCAAGACAGTCTATGGAACACACCCGAGGGCAAAGCCATCGGGCTGAGTTACCTGCGCGAACGCGGGGTACGGGACGATATCATCCGTCGTTTCCAACTCGGCTACTCGCCCGAGAAGGGCAATCCCTTGGCGACCACGCTTCGCAAGGAGGGCTACAAAGAGGAGTACCTGATCAATAACGCCGACACCCGTATCGGTACGGGCGTGTGCGGCCGCAGCGAGGACGGAAGGCTCTACGACCGCTTCCGCGATCGCGTCATCTTCCCGATTCATACCGTATCGGGCAAGACCGTCGCTTTCGCCGGCCGTATCCTCAAGAAGAAAGAGAACACCGGTAAGTATATCAACTCGCCGGACTCCATCATCTACAGCAAGACCAACGAACTATACGGTCTTTTCCAAGCCAAACAGGCGATCGCGCGGCAGAATATGTGCTACCTGGTGGAGGGACAGATGGACGTCATCTCGATGTTTCAGGCCGGAATAGAGAACGTGGTTGCTAGCGGCGGCACGGCGCTGACCAAGCCTCAGATACGACTCATCCATCGCTTCACGGGCAATATCACCGTGCTCTATGACGGCGACGCAGCCGGCATACATGCGGCGCTGCGCGGTATCGATATGTTCCTTGAGGAAGGCTTCCAGGTGAAGGTGCTGCTCCTACCCGACGGCGAAGATCCCGACTCGTTCGCACGCAGTCACAATGCCTCGGATTTCATCGAATACATCCGTCAGCACCAAACAGACTTCATTCGCTATAAAACGCAACTCCTGCAAGACGAAGCGGGCAACGATCCGATTAAGAAGAGTCAGCTGATACGCTCCCTCGTGGAGAGTATATCCGTCATCCCCGATGCCATCACAAGGCAGGTTTATATCAAGGACTGCAGCGATCAATTGGGCATCCAAGAGGCACTACTTACACGCGAGACGGCCAAACTTCGTCGCACGCGCCGAGGGGATTTCTATGAGAAGAAAGAAGAACAGCAGGAGGAGAAAACCCAAGAACCCGTACAGCCTACGCAACCTACTCCACCCGTAGAGACGCCTACCCTTAAGATGCCGACCGTCAATGAGGCCTATGATAGCAATATCATGAACCTGATTCGCATCATCGTGCGCTACGGAGAGAAACACCTCATCGACCCTGAGAACGGACAGGAGATAGCCGTCGGCGCTTATATCATCCGCGAACTGGAGAACGACCGCATCCAACCGCGCATCGCTCTGCAGCAGATGGTGCTGGACGAGTATAAAGCGCACTACCGGGACGAAGGGTTTGCGGCCAATCGTTTCTTTGTGCACCACGCCAACCCCGCCCTCAGTCAACTCGCTGCCGAACTCACCGCAGACCGCTACCAGCTCAGTAAGATCTTCTTCAAGCAGTCCATCTCGGAGAACGTCGTGCAGGAGGTGCAACCCTCCAGCGATGAGGATATCCTGCCCGAGCTGACCAACCAGCTGCTGCTGGAACTCAAATATACGGTCGTCAACGAACGGATTGCCACGATGCAGCAGCAGCTCAAAGAGGCGCAGCAAAAGGATGACTGGGAGACGCAACGCAGACTCCTGCGCGAGCAACCCCAACTCATTCGCATCCGCTCGCTCATCTGCCGGGAACTCGGAAACAGAGTTGTTGTTAATTAAAAATCCAAAATTAAGAATTACAAATTACTTTTCAGATGCTCTTTAATTCCATCGTATACGGTCCGATTCATTCGCGACGCCTTGGCATATCGTTAGGCATGAATCTGATGCCTACGGATAAGAAACTCTGTACGTTTAACTGCGTCTATTGCGAGTGCGGCTGGAACACCCCCGCGCTCTATCCGCATCTGCCTTCCGTGGAGGAGGTACGCACGGCGCTGGAGAAAAAACTCATCGCCCTTCAGGCAGAAGGCGTCCGCCCGGATGTCATCACCTTCTCCGGCAACGGCGAACCTACCCTGCATCCGGATTTCCTTGCCATCATTCGTCTAACCTGCGAACTGCGCGATAGGTACTGCCCGGAGGCCAAGGTGAGTGTGCTGAGCAATGCCACACAGTTAGGACGCCCGGAAGTACGCGAGGCGCTTATGCTCTGCGAAAACCGTATCCTCAAGCTCGACTCCGCCATCGATGAGACGATGCGTCGGATTGACCAACCGCTGAACCCGCAACTCACGGTCCATCAGATCACTCAATGGCTCGCTCTGTTCCACGGTGACTTTACGCTGCAGACCTGCTTCCTGCGCGGCAGGCACCAGGGAAACGAGATTGATAACACCACCGAGGAGGAACTCCGAGCCTGGTACCGCGTAGTAGATGAACTGAAGCCGAAACAGCTGATGATCTACATCATCGACCGTGCTACACCCGAACAGCAACTCGAGAAAATCCCTCGCGAGACAATGGAGCGCATCGCGGCTCCCCTCCGCGAGAAAGGATACGACGTCAGCATCAGCGCGTGATTATAGATTGGTGATAGTACCTTGAAGATTCTGATTGCACCACTGAACTGGGGGCTGGGTCACGCTACACGCTGCGTCCCGCTTATCGACCGCTACCGACAGGAAGGCCACGAGGTCATTCTTGGCGGCGACGGAGACAGTCTGCTCTTTCTCAAACGCCGCTATCCTACGCTGCGTCTGCTCCCCCTCGCCCCGCTCGATGTGCGTTACAACAAAGGTTCGCACCAACTGACCGCCTGGCTCAGACTGCTGCCCCGGTTCATTCGTTTCATCCGCGAAGACCGAAAGCGTCTCCAAGTCCTGCAGCAGCAGTATCACTTCGATCTCATCATCTCCGACAACCGTTTCGGCCTATACACCCCGGAATGCAAGAGTGTATATATCACGCACCAACTGCAGATTCGGCTGCCGCGCTTATGGCGTTGGGCGGAACCGCTTGCCACACGCATTCATGCTCGCTTCTACCGCCGTTTTGACGAAGTTTGGGTACCCGACTATTTAGACCCCGAACATAGTCTCTCGGGCTATCTCGGTCATCCGGTTCGGCCTATGGATACAGTGCGCTATATCGGTCCACTGTCGCGTTTTGCACAGCCGGCAGACAGTCATGAAGTACTGCCGGACAGCAACAAGGCTTTCGATGTGGTTGCCCTCCTCTCGGGACCGGAGCCGCAGCGCAGCCAGCTGGAGGAGGAGGTCATTCGTCGCTACGCAGGCAGGGAGGAGCGCGTGCTCATCGTACGCGGACGGATGCAGGGACCTCCTACCCGTACCACGCACCGTACTATCACACTCGTTCCGCGTCTGGAGGACAAAGAATTGGCAACCGCACTCTGCAGTTGCCAACATATCATTGCGCGCAGCGGCTATTCCACGCTTATGGACCTCGCCGCACTCGGTCTACTCACGAAGGCCTCCCTCGAACTGATACCGACTCCGGGTCAGTCGGAACAGGAGTACCTCGCGGCGCATTACCGCTCCACTATGCTTTCTGAGGCTTAGGCATTCGTTTCGCCTGACCGATTGCCTCCGTCGGGCAGACAAGGCGGCAGAGATGACATCCCACGCACTTCGTTCCCACGATACGCGGTTTGCGATCCTCTCCAAACTCAATAGCCTGATGTCCGCCGTCGGCACACGATATATAGCAGCGGCCGCAGCCGATGCACTTCTCGCGGTCTATCTTGGGGAAGACCATCGTTTCGCGATCCAGATCGGACGGCAGCACGATATTCTTCAACTCCTCGCCCACCAGTTTCTTCAACTCCACGATACCGCGTTCCCGCATATAGTACTGCAAACCTAACATCAGGTCATCGATGATACGGTAACCGTACTGCATCACCGCGGTGCAGACCTGCACATTGCGGCAACCGAGTTGGATAAACTCCAGCGCATCGCGCCAAGTCTCGATACCACCGATACCGCTGATGTCCATATGTTTCTCGATACCCGCCTTATGCAGCAAAGGATTACCGGTCATCTCATAGATCATGCGCAGCGCAATCGGTTTCACCGCCTTGCCCGAATAGCCGCTGACGGTCTTTTTCTCGCTCACCTCGGCATCGTGGCTCATGGTGATGGACTTGATGGTATTAATCGCACTGATACCTTTCGCGCCTGCGAAGTAGCAAGCCACCGACGCCTTGTCCAGCGACTTGACATTCGGCGTCATCTTCGGGATAACGGGGATACGAACGGCCTCCGATACAAACGAAGTATACGCCAATACCAACTCAGGATCCTGACCAATATCGGAACCCAATCCCGACAGTTTCATCTGCGGGCAGGAGAAGTTGAGTTCGACGGCGTCGCAACCGGCCTCCTCGGCCATCTTAGCCAGTTCGATCCACTCCTCTTCACTCTGTCCCATAATAGAAGCGATGATACGCTTCGTAGGATAATTCTGCTTGAGGCGATGCAGTATATCAAAATCAACGGTGTAGGGGTTCTCGCTCAGTTGCTCCATATTCCTAAATCCCACGAAGGGCGTACCCTCCTTGCGCACGGCATCGAAACGCGGCGACACCTCGCGGATATCCTGCTTGCAGATGGTCTTATAGTACACACCGGCCCAGCCTGCTTCCAGTGCGCGGGCTACCATCTCGTAGTTGGTGCAGACGGCTGACGAAGCCAGAAAGAAAGGATTCTCGCAGACAAGGTCGCAGAAGTTGAGTTCCAGACTCGGCAGCGGCTCGCTATCGTGTTCGTGACTACGCGCGGCCTCCTTCTTAAGAACGGCCTTCTTGAGTTCGGAGATACGGATCGGCTGGTCGTAATGAATACAGGCTGCTTCCGCCTTAGCGACATCCGCATCCGTCAGGCTGTCGAATAGTTCGGCAGCTGTCCACGTATTCTCAAAGCGCAACGCTCTCAATGCGCGTGCGGCCTTCTTGCCGCAAGGCGCGTCGGCACATAACAGGCACCGAGACACCTCTTCGTTGATTTTAATCATAGTGCTATCTTCTTACAGTAAAAAACGATTTCTAAGCAATTCGATATCCTCGTCAGAGAGGCAGAGTATCTCATTCAGATATCGCTGCATACCTCCGTACTTGTGATCGATGAGATCCAGCGTGGAGATAAAATTGCGGGTCGATACGCCCATAAAAGCCTGAATGACCGCCATCTCCTCTTCGCCGCCTCCACGCTCGATGACATCGCGATTGAGCCGCTCAACAATGGCCCGATACGATTCATTACTGAGGTCAAAGTCCGCGATCACTGCCTCGCGCTCTACGCCCAAGGCAAACATCACAAACGCCGCGCCCCAACCAGTCCGGTCCTTACCCTGCGCACAATGCCACAACACACCGCCGTCCTCGGGTGCCTCGATGATCAGCCTAAGAAACGACGCGTACTGCAACTGCGAGAACTCACTCTCGATAAGCGAAGGGTACATTCCGCGAGCCATCGCCTGCACTTCGGGATAGAAAGAGTAATTGACGATATGTCTGTCCAACTCCAGAAATGCCTCATCCGGAATCGGTTTACCCACCTGCTGCTCGGCACGCGTATCAATCGTGGGCAACAGGTAATGCTGCACCCCCTCGATCTCACGGTCGGGCACGGCGTTAAACTCGTTCATAAAACGAAAGTCGAAGATACGGCAGAGATTGTACTCCGTCTTGAGCCGCGCCACGTCGGCATCCGTCGCATCGTGCAGGTGAGCGGTACGAATCAGCCTGTACGGCCGTATCTCCCGTCCGCCGGCACCGATCATACCGTCTAAGTCTCGCGCGTTGTCAATATGTTCGAATCGGACTTTCATTCAAACACCTCATCCATGAGTCTCACAAACTCCTGATACGCAAAGGTATCCTTCAGTTCGCTCAGCGACGCCGCCAGACCGCGATAATGCCACGCGTGAGAGGCTTTGTCCTTGACGTGGAAGATCTGCCAAAGGGCATCCCCTTTCTGCTGATAGTCGCGCCAGATAGCCCGCATATTGCTCAACTTATCCCCCATCGCAACGATCTTGGCATCGTGCGAAGCCGCCGCCAGACGGTCGATAGCCGCCTGCTTGCGGTCGTGCCAGCTATCCTCCTCACTAACACCTTCGGTGTATTGGTCGCTCTCGGAGTGCACCAACTCGGCTACACGGTCGCCAAACTCGCGGCGTATATCCTCCACCGTCACATCGGTATCCTCTACCGTGTCGTGCAATGCCGCCGCAGCCAGCAGTTCCTGATCCGGCGTGATCGTCGCCACGATCTCCACGGCCTCCATCGGATGCACGATATAGGGAAAACCCTTGCCGCGACGCTCCGTGTTGCGATGCGCCTTGACGGCAAACACAATTGCCCGGTCCAGCAGTTCGCTATCGATATATTTATTGGCCATTATTTCAATATCGTTTGGTTCAGTACAGCGCGAAACTCCGGCATCGGACGATGCGTATCGCGCTCGATGATCAGGGTCTTCAGTCCGGCATAGGGCAGGATCATCTGTTCCACCTCCTTGGGGTCGGCATCCTCGCCGAAATACTCACGCGAGAAGGCATCCCAGAATCGGCGGGCTACGGCATTGGACATATGGTACTGCAGCATTGTCCAACTCTCGTCATTGAGGCAGCAGCAGAGATAGACCATTCCAACGTCAAACAGCGGGAAACCGTAGCAGAAGTCGCCCAAGTCGATGAAATAGGGCGTACGCACACCGTTCTCCTCCACAAATATACCGTTCGAGAACTGCAAGTCGCCGTGAATGGCCGTGTCGGTATCCGGCTGCGCTGCGATAAAATCGTGCAGTTTCTGTTTCTCCGCTTCGGTAAAGAAGGGATTCTCCTCCAGCATCTTATAGAGGCGATCCTTTACGTTCTCAAACTGCGTCGTATCCACGTGCGTCGCGTGCAGCCGCTTGCACAACTGCGCAAACTCGCGGGCATACTCCTCGGTATGCTCGGGGTCGTCACCGCAGGCACGTGAGTAGGATTTCTTGCCCGCAATGCGGCGAAAACGGATTCCCATAGATGTGCCATCGGTCACCAGGTCTCCGGGTTCGGGCGTCGGGATACCGGCCTCATACACCTTGCGCGCTACCTCCAACTCCAACTTGGCGGCCTCAAAATTACGGAAATACAGCTTCATCATGATGTTGCTGTCCGTCTTATGGTTATAACTCGCACCGTTGGCTCCTTCGCCCGTGCGCTCGTAGTCATTCAAATCAATCTTTATCGTTTCCATCAATTATCAATTATCAAATAATCGTTCCGTAAGGATAAGAATTGTCAATTATCCACTATCACCTTCCTCGCCTGCTCGTAGGTCATCTCCGCGATGGCTTCGTTCTGGCTGTTATGGCCGTTGAGCGTGTCAAACAGAGTGACTAATCCGAGTTTGCCTCCGCCGTTGACCAGCACATACACGGTGCATATATTCTGCACTCCCACGGCCGACGAGATGATATCCAAATCGGTATTACCCAACTGGTGTCGCGCCAGGCGGTAGGCGTCATCCTCGTATTTCTTGACGATTCGGTCCACGTCGCCCAAGGTGTTGCAGTTGAACATCTTAAAGACGCGCAGATAGCGAATAAGCGGCGCCTCCTGTATCTCAGCCTGATTGATGGCGGCAATACGGCGGTTGAGGCGGTCGAAGGGACGCGACTGCAGGTAGCTGGTGAACGTATCGCCGTCCAGCAGCACATCGTCCAACTTGCCGTTCTGCACCAACTGCTGTACACGCCGTCTGTAGTCCGTTATCTCCGTACGGATACGGCTGAACTCATCGTCCGCCAACTCCAACAGACCCGATAGCCTGTTGATTCGCCTCAGGTACTCACGCGGAATCTCCACGCCGGTCTTATAGCCGATATCGTGGTTAATGGATGCCCAAGCATGCTGCAAGGTCGTGCGCAGTTGCAACTCAAAGGGATATATATGCCCCTCGAGCCGGCAGATATAGTGCAGCGAGTTGTAGCCGAAACTGTCCAACTGATGCAGCATCCGCTTATCCACCGAGTTCTTCCAGTCGATGTCAAACATCTGCTCCGCCATCGCCGCAATACGGTCCACATCATCGGTATAGAAGGTCACCACACGCGCCCCGAGGATGTCCGTGATATCGCTGAGCGTGTTGTATTTCGCGCCCTTGAGGGCCAACTTACCGCTCAGACTCTGCTCCGTTTTGATTCGTGCCTCGATGCTCGTGACAATCAGGCCGCTCCTGTCCAAAGTGTCCTTGAGAACATGCAACACCTCCGCGCGCATCTTCTCAAACTCCGGCAAGGCTGCCCGGTATTCCTCCAATATGAGTTCCGAATGCAAATCCATATCCGCTAACCGCTCACCGTTATCGAATCTCAAACAGCGACACAAAACCCGTCATCATAAACACCTGACGGATGTCGGCATTGATATTGCTCACCACCACCTTACTGCCGTGCGTAGCAGCTTCCTTGCGGATGGCGAGGAAGATTCTCAGACCCGACGAGGAGATATACTCCAACTCGGTACAATCCAATACAATCTCCTTCTGCTCAGCCTCCAGCAGCGGTTTCACGTCCTCGGAAGTCTGTACGGCAGCCGCCGTATCCAAACGACCGATGAACTTGGCAATCACCTGATTGCCTGATTCTACAATTTCCGTTTTCATATATTCTTGATTAATGTCAATACGTTTTTGTCATCGATGCGTTCGTAGCGCACCTCATCCATCAGTTGGCGCACCAAATGAATGCCCAATCCGCCTATCGGACGCTCCTCGGCACTCAGCGTCGTGTCCACTTCCTCCTTCTTGGTCGGATCAAACGCAATACCCGTATCCGATATGGTGAAGAGAATCCGCTCGTCATTCACCTTGATGTATTCCACAATCACTTGCCCGTGCGTACCGGGATAGGCATAGAGCATCACATTGCTCACGATCTCCTCCAGGGCCAAATTGATCGGCATATTCAGTTCATCCGGTATGCCCAATCCCTCAATCCATTCGGCCAAGGTCGGTATCTGCTGGATGTCGTTTCGCATAATGAGCGCCGGCGTCTGGTACCGTACGCAGAGCATCGTCAGATCGTCGCTCTGCTCCGCACCATCTACAAAGGTCTCCACTCTCCTCTTCATCTCCGCCACAATCTCCCTGGGTCCCGCTAAGCGGTCACCTATATCCGACAGACCGTCCTGCATCCGCTGCTCGCCAAACTGCTCGTGCTCCGTATTCTCCGCCTCGGTCAGACCGTCGGTGTAGAGGAACAGCATATCGTTGTAATCCATATGCGTGCGTTGCGCCTGATACTCGAAATCCGGCACGATGCCCAACGGCAGATTCGGCAGCACCTCTATCATCTTCCATTCACCTTTCGTCCGTATCATCGGCGCGTTATGACCCGCGTTGCAATACTCCAGCTCACCCGTCTTGCAGTCCAACACTCCCAAGAACAGCGTCATAAACATATTCTGTGAGTTCTGGTCCACAAACGCCCTGTTCATCTTGGCCATCACATATTCGGGTTGCTCCTCGTGCGCCGTACTGCTACGGAAGAGCGACCGCGTCATCGCCATCACCAGCGCCGCCGGCACGCCTTTGCCGCTCACGTCGCCTACGCAGAAGAACAGTTTGTTGTGCCGGATATAGAAGTCATATAGATCACCTCCTATCTCCTTCGCGGGATCCACCAAACCGTATATATTCACATCCAGATGATCGTGGAATGGTGGGAACACCTTCGGCAACATCGCATCCTGTATCATGCTTGCAACCTGCAATTCGTTCTCCAGACGCTGGTTCTTGGCCGTCGTCTCAACCAACTCCTTACTGCTCTTACCGGCGTGCCACACGATAAACAACAGCAGCAGCAAACCGATGATCATCATGATTCCTACAATCCTTCCGATACGGTTCAGATCGGCAAAAAGCACATCCTCCGGAATAATAATCGTGATATGCCAACCCGTCGCATCGATCTCCTCTTCAAAGATATTATACTTACGTCCGGGCACCGTATCCGGTATCGGAACGATATCCATCCCGGTACTCGATGAGATGGTATAGTAACTGTTGGGATAGACCTGCAAGTAGTCCGACAGGTTCTTTAATTCATCCAGCGACAAATCCGCACACACGACGGCTACCACCTTGCCGTTCCTATCGCGCACAGGGTACGAACAGCTCACCACATAGGCCCGCGATCCCGAGTCATCCAGATACGGTTCACCCCACCAGCAACTATCGATCGTTAGTCCGTTCTGAAACCACTCCATCTCCGTATAGTCATGCTCCGCACTACCGATTTGACGCGTATAAACGCTATCCTCCGTGATACGGCTGCTGCATACCTCAAAGTACTTGCCGTACTTCGGAAAATAATCCGGCACGTAGGCTACGGCCATGCTGGTATGCGTCCTGAGCGAACTCACGGCCAGACGCGTAGCCGCATAGATCGAATCCGGACAATCCACATGCTTCTCCGCCAATAGCGCCAAGGTCTTCGCAGCCGTCTCCAACTCGATCGTGTGCAGCGATATCTCCAACTCCGCACGGCGTAACTCCGTCTTCGCCCTACGCTCCGCCTCCATGCGGATAGCGTGGCGACTCGTGAGATACTGCACACACGAGATAGCCTCTAATACTATAGCGGCTACTAAGATAATCCACCAACCGGCACGTCTATTTTTCTGTGTTATCGCATCTGCTTTCTTCATATCGTTTACTCGTTGACCTGATTCGGCCTGCAAAGTTACGATTTTTTTCTGACATATGCAAATAAAATCAACGTTTTGCAATGAATTATGCGTTTTTTCTTGCACATGTCATTTTTTTTTTGTACTTTTGCGCCAAATTTATTGAAAAACACAAAACAATGGAATCGATGGAGCATATCATGGCGCGCAAACTGCTGCAGATGAAGGCCTTTCGGGTGCAGACCTATAATCCCTTCACCTGGGCCAACGGATGGCAGGCGCCGATATATTTTGATGACCGTAGGATCCTCTCCTACGCCGCAGCACGCAATTTCGTACGCCTCGAGTTGGCGCATCAGGTGGCAATGCATTTCCCCGATAGAGACGTGATTGCAGGTGTCGCTGTCAATGCCATCACGCACGCCGTCCTCGTGGCCGAGCAATTAGGGATGCCCTTCGTATACGTCTATCCCAAGCCCAAGGACCACGGCCTGGAGAACCAGATCGAAGGCGAACTTGCACCCCGACAGAGCGTCATCGTCATCGAGAACCAGGTATCCGCCGGCATTCATGCCATGAAAGTAGCCGAAGCGTTGCGCAACAACGGTTGCCGCGTGCAGGGAGTCGTCACGATCTTCAACTACCAACTCCCCTCCGGCGTGAAGCGCTTCCATAACGCCGACATCCCGCTCGTCTCGCTCACAGACTTTAATACCGTGCTCGAGGAGGCAGAGAAACTGGAGATGTGGAACGATGAACAACTCTTCACCCTCCGCGAATGGCACAAGAACCCCAATAAGTGGAGAATAGAAAACTGAATACTGAAAACTGATAACTGAATACTGAATACTGACAACTGACAATTTATGTCTGAACAGAAATACGAAAGTAAAGTTTGCTCCATCCCGTGCGACGCCCACACGGTCTACTCCGTGTTGGGCAATCTCAGCAACCTGGAGCGCGTCAAAGACCTGATCCCCAAGGATAAGGTGCAGGAATTAGAGATATCCGAAGATGCCATCCGCATGAAGGTGGACGGACTCGGACAGAAATTTACCATCCGAATCGTCGACCGCATCGAAGATGACACCCTCAAGTTCGGCTTCGACAACCTGCCTATACAGCTCAATTTCTGGATCCAACTCAAGCAGGTGTCCGAACTCGACACGCGCATCCGTCTCACGCTCAAAGCTGATATCCCCTTCATGTTCCGCATGATGCTGGAGAAGAAACTCCAGACCGGCCTCGACCAAGCCGCTGAAATGCTAACCAAATTCCCCTATTCGAATTGGAAATGAAAAGAACCCGTATACATCGCGAAGGGCGCAACGCCATCGTGCTCATCACCCTGTTAATCTTCGTTATTAACGTCCCCATCTACCTGTTCGTACAGCCGCATTGGGTATTTGCCATCCCGCTCATCCTGACGGCCTTGCTGCTGGTGTTTGTCACCTATTTCTTCCGCAACCCCGTGCGCGTACTCGAAGTCGATGACCCCAATTTCCTCATCGCACCCGCAGACGGACGCGTCGTCGTTGTCGAACCCGTTGAGGAAAACGAGTACTTCCACGAGAAACGCCTGCAGGTCAGCATCTTCATGTCGCCCTTCAACGTGCACGCCAACTGGTATCCGATCGAAGGAACCGTTCTCGTCAGCGAACACCAGAAAGGACGTCACCTCGGAGCCTGGCTGCCCAAATCCAGCACCGAGAACGAACGATCCCTCGTCGTCATTGAGACACCCTCTAAGGTGCAGATAGCCCTCCGTCAGGTAGCAGGAGCCATGGCCCGCCGTATCGTTACCTACGCCAAGGCCGGCCAACTCTCCAAACGAAACCACCACCTCGGCTTCATCAAACTCGGCTCCCGCGTGGATATGTACCTGCCGCTTGATACCGAGATGTTTGTAGCCGTCGGCGAAGCCGTACGCGGCAACGAGACCATCATCGGTCGCCTCAGCGACTAATCGTAAATTGTAAATCGTCTAATCGTAAATCGTAAATCGTCCAATCGTAAATAGTATTATGGATAAATTTCAAGAACTCTTTGCGCAGTACCCCTTTGCGCTGAATGATGAGCAAGTCAAGGCTCAAGTTTCGGACATCGAAGCCAAGCACTTCGACGAAAACAACAATCGCGACGTCTGGATGCAATGCCTCAGCCAAATCGACCTCACTACGCTGAGCGGAGACGATACCATCGCCAAGGTGGAAGGTATGGCTAACGCCGTCAATAACTTCGAGAAAGACTTCCCCGGCATCCCCAACGTAGCCGCTATCTGCGTCTATCCCGCTATGGCCGAGTACGTACGCCGCACGCTCAAGGATCCTAAGTTCAACATCGCTTGCGTCAGCGGCGGATTCCCCGCTTCGCAGACCTTCATCGAGGTCAAGGTTGCCGAGACCGCACTCGCGCTCAAAGCCGGCGCCACCGAGATCGACATCGTCCTCTCAGTCGGTAAGTTCCTCGAGGGACGCTACCAGGAGTGCTTCGACGAGATATCCGAACTCAAAGCTGTCTGCGGCGACAAGCACCTCAAGGTCATCCTCGAGACCGGACTGCTCAAGACTGCCGAGAACATCTGGAAAGCATCCATCCTCGCCATGGCCGCAGGAGCCGACTTCATCAAGACCTCAACGGGTAAGATCAGCGTCAACGCCACCCCCGAAGCTACCTTCATCATGTGCTCCGCCATCAAGGCTTGGAAAGAGAAAACCGGCCAAAAAGTCTGCTACAAACCCGCAGGAGGCGTTTCTACGACCGAAGAAGCCGTACAGCACTATACGCTCGTCAAGGAGATTCTCGGACAGGATTGGCTCAACAACCGCTCCTTCCGCTTCGGCGCCAGCCGTCTGGCCAATAACCTGCTTTCCTCTATTGTAGGACAAGAAACCAAATATTTCTGATGTATCGAATCATTTCTAAGAAATTCTATTCGGAAAATGTAGCGGAGCTCGTCGTTGAAGCTCCGCTCATTGCCCGAAGCCGCCGCGCAGGCCATTTCGTCATCATCCGCGTGGACGCTGTCTCCGAACGCGTGCCGCTGACCATCGCGGCCGCCGACATAGAACAGGGAACCATCACGCTGGTCGTTCAGCGTATCGGTGTCTCCACCCACAAACTCCTCGCCCTCAACCCCGGCGACGCAATCCACGATATCGTAGGCCCGCTGGGCAAAGCGACCCGTATCGAGAACTACGGAACGGTCGTCTGCGCCTGCGGAGGTGTCGGAGCGGCTCCTATGCTGCCGATTGCCGAAGCGCTCAAGCGTGCCGGCAACCGCGTCATCACCGTTCTCGCCGCGCGAAACAAGGACCTGATCATCCTTCGGGACGAACTGGCTCGATGGTCGGACGAGGTACTCATCATGACCGATGATGGCTCTATGGGACAAAAAGGCGTCGTTACCGTAGGTGTCGAACAGGTCATCAACCGCGAACCCGTGCATAAATGCATCACGATCGGTCCCGCTATCATGATGAAGTTCGTCGCCCTCACCACCGCCAAATACAACATCCCCACCGAGGCCTCCCTCAACACCATCATGGTCGATGGCACCGGTATGTGCGGAGCCTGCCGCGTATCGATTGGCGGCAAGACGCGCTTCGTCTGCGTAGACGGGCCCGAATTTGATGCACACCTCGTTGATTGGGACGAGATGCTCAGCCGCATGAAGTCCTACCGCGCCGAAGAATCCGCCGCTCTGGATGCCTACAAAGCCTCCTCCCAAGCCTCCATGGACGCTTCCTGTGCCTCCCAAGCCACTTCCTGCGCCCAACAAGCCACCTCCCGCGCCCAACAATCCGCCTCCCAAGCCGCTTCCCAAGCGCTGATCCCCCCGACAGTCACCCGACAGTCACCCGACGGTCAAAACCAATGTCAGGCTACTGTCACGCCAATAGCACCCTTCACGGGAACCGCCAAAGACCGCGTTGCAATCCCTCGTGTTCAGATGCCCGAACTACGGCCGGAGGTACGCGTGAAATCCCTGCACGAAGAGGTGAACCAAGGTCTTACCTTTGAACAAGCCATTACCGAATCGCATCGCTGCCTCAACTGCAAGAACCCCACCTGCGTTCAAGGCTGCCCCGTGAACATCAATATCCCGGGCTTCATCAAGACCCTCGAGACCGGTGACATTCTCGGCGCCGCAGCGATCATCAAGGATTCGTCCTCGCTGCCCGCCGTCTGCGGACGTGTTTGCCCGCAGGAGAAACAATGCGAAGCACAATGTATCCACCTCAAAATGGGACATTCGCCTGTCGCCATAGGCTACCTCGAGCGCTTCTGCGCCGACTACGCAAATAATCAACCTAGTCAGCCTAGGGAGCCTGGGAATCCTAGGACGCCTAGTCAGAAGATAGCGGTCGTTGGTAGTGGTCCTGCCGGACTGACCTTTGCCGGAGACATGGCTAAGTACGGCTACGATGTTACCGTCTTCGAAGCCCTGCACGAAATCGGCGGCGTGCTCAAATACGGCATCCCCGAATTCCGTCTCCCCAACAGCATCGTCGACCGGGAGATAGATGGTCTGCGCGCCTTGGGCGTACAGTTCGTCAACGACACCGTCATCGGTAAGACGCTCACCGTAGACGATCTCATGAGAGACGGCTTCCGCGGTATCTTCGTGGCCACAGGAGCCGGTCTGCCGCGCTTCATGGACATCCCCGGCGAGAACCTCAACGGAGTGCTCTCTTGCAACGAATATCTCACGCGCGTCAACCTCATGGACGCCTCCTCTCCCGCTACCGACACACCGCTCCTCTATGGCAAGAACGTAGCCGTCATCGGAGGCGGTAACACGGCCATGGATGCCGTCCGTACGGCCAAACGCCTGGGAGCCGAGCACGCGATGATCATCTACCGTCGCTCCGAAGAAGAGATGCCCGCACGTATCGAAGAGGTACATCACGCCAAGGACGAAGGCATCGAGTTCCTCACCCTGCACAACCCGCTTGAGTATCACGCCGACGAGAACGGTCGTGTCAAGGAGGCTGTGCTGCAAGTGATGACCTTAGGCGAACCCGATGAATCCGGCCGTCGCAGCCCCGTTCCCGTAGAGGGACAAACGCTCACGATCCCCGTCGACCTCGTCATCGTGGCCGTAGGCGTAAGCCCCAATCCGCTCATCCCGCGCACCGTCGAAGGACTCGAGATCAGTAAGAAGGGTACCATCGTTGTAGGCGAACAGACTATGCAGTCGTCTATCCCCACCCTCTTCGCGGGCGGAGACATCGTTCGCGGCGGTGCTACGGTCATCCTCGCAATGTCCGACGGACGCAAAGCTGCCAAGGCTATGCACGAACATCTGCAGGCAGCCGACTAACTGCTTAGCGCGACATAGACAATACACACCTATACAAGAAAAGACCTGCTCGCGCAGGTCTTTCTTTTTAGCTTCAAGCCTCAACTTCTTAGTTGGTAGCCAGCGTGAAGCGGTTGTACACGTTACCGCGGTTAACGACCTTCATGTAGAAGCGGCCGGTCCAAGCGGGAGTCCAGGTGCAGAGGCAGTCGAAATCGTAGCCTGCATCCTCGGTCACGAGGTTCATGTTCTGGTCATAGATGAACAGATCCAGATCAGAGTCACCGTCACCTACCAGAGCAACCATTGCTACCTGATGAGCGTAGAAGTCGCAGAAGAACATCTGCTCGCCGTTGGAGTAAACCATGTCGCTCAGTACTTGTGCACCACCTACAGCACCGCGGGTGCCTTCCATCTCTGCCATCATAGCCTGGCGGCTCTTGATAGCCTCAATACGTGCCATGATAGCTGCATCCTCAGTGAGATCAGCGGCGTCAGCCAACAGTTTCTCAACACTGATTTGAGCCTTCTCGGCCTTAACCTCGGTGGGAGCCTCTCCCTTAGGATCCTCTTTACCGATCTCAGCAGCTACAACGGGGATGCTAACCAGAATGTCAGCGGCCTCTACCAGTGCACCGGCAGACTCGTTGTCATAACCGTAAGCAGCCAGACGTTGTGCCAACTCCCAATTCGATACAGAGGGATTTACGAGTGTAGCTTGAGCGTCTTTCTCAGCTACGTTTGCCTGCTCAGCAGACTTTTGGCAAGATACCATCGCAAGAAGCGCGAAGGCGAAAAGCATTAATTTTTTCATTTTTGCAAAAATTTTAATGGTTTATACTTAAATTATTTAATTACTATATTAGTTATTACTATTTATTCTTTCTCACTTTCTCACTCATCGGAGCATATACTCCGTTTCGTTGCTCGATGCTCTTTAGCAGCCGTTGTGCCTTGATATACTGTCCGTTGTGCATCAGTGTGAGCGCGTAGTACCACTCGGCTTGCTCGTATAGTTCTTGTTCGTCCTCCGAAGCTATCTGTCCGTCCAGCGCCATCATCACCTGCTCGGCGTACTCGGCGGCCGTGTTCCACTCTCCGTTGGCCATCGCCTCAGCAGCCATTTGCAGCATCAGTTCGTTACCTTCCAACCTTGCTTCGCCGCGAGAGGAACCGACTTCCCTGATCGACATCGCGTAAGCGTCAGCGTACGACTGCATTCGATGGACTGTCGGCAGTGCCAGTAACAGGAGCGCCAGAGCCGCGATGCTTACCAGCGAAGCGGACGACCAACCTATCAGGCGGATACGGCGCTTTGTGGTGCGTTGAGCGCGGATATGAGCTTCCTCATCGCGGAGCATCTCCTTCAACCCGCAGGCTCGAACAGCCTCTTCAATATTTTGTTCCAAATCCATCATTCTACTATACATGTCATCGTCACCGGCAAAGGTAACCGCTTACTCGTATTTTTTTAACACAGCCATCAATTTTTTCATACATTTGAACTTCTGCGTCTTGGCGCTGTCGGCATTCGAGTAGTTCATCTTCTGCGCAATGGTCTCGAAGTCCAGTTCGTCCCAATAGAAGTGAATGAGCAACTGACGGCAAGGTTCGGGCATATTCCATACCGTCTCGCGGATCATATCCCGCCTCTCCTTATTATCATAGTCGCGCACGGCCTCGTCCGTATCCTCGTGCTGCATATCGGGATCCGGGAGATTGTTCTCCCTATGCTTCCTCAGATACTCCATCATCAGCCTCTCGCCGATACCAATCAGAAAAGCCATCAAGGTCTTATTGCCCAAGCGCTCTTCCGTCACTTTACCGGCACGGATCAACTCCCACAGACGCACGACCGAATCCTGCCACACATCCGCCAATGTATCCTCGTCCGATATCGAGAAGGGCGTTCCAATCTGAGAGAAGAACTCCTGACGATAGCGGTTGTAGAACTGACGGATAACCTGTTGGTCACTCGTGCGGAACGCTTCTATGTACTCAGCCGTGCTCAAAATCTTAAATCTTAAATTTTAAATCTTAAATCACTTGCGTCAGCGCTGCGTATAGGGGTTGCAGGGGCAAACCCATTACATTGAAGTAGCACCCCTTGATGCCCGTCACGCCGATATACCCTATCCACTCCTGAATACCGTACGCCCCTGCCTTATCCAGCGGACGGAACGTCTCTACATAGTAGTCGATCTCCTCATCCGTCAAGTCTTTAAAGGTCACGTCCGTCGTATCCACAAACTCCTCACATCGGATCTCTTCGTCTGCTTTCCATGTCAGACACACCGCAGTATAGACCTGATGCGTCTTGCCGCTAAGCTGCCTCAGCATCTTCCGCGCATCCTCCTCATCCTTCGGCTTACCCAGCATCGCATTGTCGCACCACACGATCGTATCCGCCGTCAGCAGCAGTTCCTTATCCTGCAACCTTTCTTCGTACGCGCGCGCCTTCGCACGCGCAATATATAAAGGTATCTCACCGGCTGTGAGCGAAGCGGGATAGGTCTCGTCGGCCTCCACCGATACTACGCGGAAGGGTACACCCAACCCTTCCAGCAACTCCCGCCTGCGAGGCGAGTGACTGGCCAAAAGCAATGTATGTCCCTTCAGTTCAAGCACAATATCAATTGTCAATTATCAACTATCAACTATAATATTCCTTCTATCGGCAGGCAGCGTAATACCACAAAACTGTACATTGTTCCGATAAACATCACAAACTTCCACACCAGCTGCGGCATCCTATAGTCCGACTCGATCTTAGCCGACCACACCAGCCACAAGGCACATAGCATCGGTATTGTGAGTCCGTAGAGTGCAAAGCGCGTACTCAGATCCGTAAACCCGTGCGGGAACGGCACCACGGCATAGTTGAGCCATAATACGAGCGCCACAATACCAATTGTCAATACCGTCACCACGATCTTCGTGCCCAAGGTACCGATCACTACCGGCAGCGAGTGACACTCCAGTTCCCTGTCGCCCGGCAAATCCTGCAGATCCTTGATGATTTCGCGCACCAAGGTCGTCAGGAAGGCAAACAGCGCAAAACCGCCGAGCCACACGTAGAGGTCGTGTACCAGATTCGTATATTGCAACAGATCCGGAAAACGCAGACGCAGTATCGCTACGTTCGTCAGCGCCACCACCATCGGAGTCATCGCTGCCGAAAGCGAGACGATAAGATTGCCCACCAGGAATTGACGCTTGTACGACGCCGAATAGAACCACAATAG
Source organism: uncultured Bacteroidales bacterium (assembly GCA_946404495.1). GTDB lineage: Bacteria > Bacteroidota > Bacteroidia > Bacteroidales > Paludibacteraceae > Colicola. The sequence continues at coordinate 16,871 of CAMJDT010000018.1, read as the reverse complement.
TCCCGGCACCAGCACAAACACCAACGCCAACGCCGTACTCTGCACGTACCACGACAAGATGAGTCCCATTACAATTCCCAACCCCGTCAGGATACGGAAATACCACATCGCACGCGTCTTGCTTACCGACGTAGATACAATCAGTCGTTCGGGACGGTTGATACGGTCAATCTTAATGTCAAAATAGTCATTGATGACATAGCCTCCGGCTGCAATCAGCGCCGTAGCTCCCATCAGTAATGCCAGCATCCACGCGGGTAATTGTTCGCCCCAGGGACCCAACACCGGCACAGCCACCCATTTCTCCATCACCCAGATGAGGATGAGGATAAACACGAGGTTATACCAGCGTACGAGCCGCAGGAACGTCAATACCCTATGTAAGATGGCTTCTATCATTACTTCTTCGGCGTGATTCTCAGTATCATACCCGTCCAAGCCGGCAGGGTCACCTCAATAGGCGTCGTGGAGTTGAAGGCGATGCATTTCTGCTTGCGACCCTTCGGACTCAATGAGGTTAGCACATTGCCGGTCAACAGATCCTCAGCCACCGCCTTATCCATCTCGTTCATCTTGAGGTACTCAAAGGCCTCACGCGGAATGCGCACCTTGGTAGGCAGTTCGCGATCGTGGAAATTGAGCACAAAGAGCAGCACCTCGTCTCCGTGCTTGCGGATATAGGCATACTCCTCATGCGGGTCGAAGCCCTCGCCTTGCGCATACTCCAGATCGTACATCTGACCTTCCGCTACAGCCGGATTATCGCGAGCGATGGTCAGCAGTTTCTGATAGAACGCACGTAGTTCCTTCTGTTCCTCGTCCAGACCCTTGCCGTCCCACTTACCGTGATTCGACCAGGCTTGCAGCGACTTAACACCCCAGTAGTCGAAGATAGTCGTTCTGCCGTCCATGCCGCTGAATCCCTCCAGGTCCATACCCTTCTCGCCTAACTCCTGTCCGGCCCAGATGAGCACAGGGTTCGTACCCAAAGTAGCCGCTACGATCATAGCCGGCTCGGCACACATACCCCGTCCGCAGAAGAAGCCGCTGGCAATACGCTGCTCATCGTGATTCTCCATGAAATAGAGCATCTTATCGCGTATATCATCGGTGCGCTGCCATTGTTGCGTCAGTCCCGATACAGGCCAGTTCTTCGAGGTTACACCACGCAGGTAGTCGTACATTCCCACTTTGTCGTACAGGTAATTAAATCCTGCATCCAGGAACGAACGGTACAAGTCGGGATTGTAACACTCGCCGATAAACTGCACCTCTGGGAAGAAGGAATGCAGATAGGGGATCACCCAACGCCAGAACTCAATAGGCACCATCTCGGCCATATCCACGCGGAAAGCATCCACACCCTTGCGTGCCCAGAAGTTGAGAATCTTAATCATCTTCTGCCATGTATCGGGTATCGGATCAAACTGTTTCTCTCCGCCGCCCATATAATGCACGCCGTAGTTCAGCTTGACGGTCTCATACCAGTCATTCTCCGTCGGATGCGGCGTAAAGCAGTCGTTACCCGTCACCTTGGCGGGATACTCCTCGTAGCCCTCGATAGCGAAGGTAGGCTGAAAACGCTCACCCGGAATATAGTAGAAGTTATTCAGCGGCGAGAAAGCCCACTCGGGATGATCATCCTCTCCTAGGTCGCGGAAACCTTTGGGCTTGCACAGCGACTTATACTCACGCGATACGTGGTTGGGGATAAAATCAATCACCACCTGCAGACCGGCTTTGTGCGTTCTGCGAATCAGGCCCTCAAACTCGGCCATTCGTTTCTCCTGGTCCACCGCCAAGTCGGGATCCACATCGTAGTAATCGGTGATTGCATACGGACTACCCGCCTTGCCTTTGGTTATCGTAGGATTATTATACTCTGCCGTCGCATGACGGATTATACCCGTATACCACACGTGCGTAGCACCGAGATCCTTAATCTGTTGAAGCACCTTCGGAGTGATGGCTACAAACGTACCGCAACCGTTCTCCTCCTTGCTTCCGTTCTTGCGCCGCGTCTCATTGAAGTTCGTAAACGTACGCGGCATCAACTGATAAATAATCGGTTTCAATCTTCTAATTCTTTATATTTATATTGTGTTATAGTCTATTGCAATTGTCAATTATCAACTGTCAATTATCAACTGTCAATTATCAATTGTCAATTATCAATTATCTACACCAACGCTTCCGTATCGAGGGCAATCATCAGTTCCTCATCGGTAGGAATAATGCATACCTTGACCTTGCTATCCTCGGTCGAGATGAGCATCTCCTCGCCACGCGTGCGGTTCTTCTCCTCGTCGAAACGGATACCAAGGTACGACAATCCTTTTAGGATCTCACCGCGGATATAACCGTCATTCTCTCCGATACCGCCGGTAAAGACGAGTACATCCAGACCGTTCATCGCAGCTGCGTAAGCACCGATGTATTTCTTGCAGCGGTAGATAAACATTCGGCGAGCCAGATCGGCACGTTTGTTGCCGGCATTGATAGCTGCCTCTATGTCGCGGCAGTCGCTGCTGACACCACTCACGCCCAATAGACCCGATTTCTTGTTCACCAGGTTGGAGAACTCCTGCGGGGTCATATTTTCTTTCTCCATGATATAGGTAGCGGCACCCAGGTCCATATCACCGGCACGCGTTCCCATTACCAGACCCTCCAGCGGAGTCAGACCCATTGAGGTATCGATTGACTTACCGTCCAGCACGGCCGAACAGCTACCACCGTTACCGATATGCGCCGTTACCATCTTTGTGCCCTCAGCCTTGATACCGAGGAACTCGCAGGCGCGTGCCGATACATAGCGGTGACTCGTTCCGTGGAAACCGTAACGACGAATCGCATATTTCTCATACAATTCGTACGGAATAGCATACATATACGCCTCATCGGGCATCGTCTGATGGAACGCCGTATCAAACACACCCACTTGCGGTACGCCCGGCAGCGTCTGCTCGATAGCAGCGATACCTTTCAGGTTAGCGGGGTTGTGCAGCGGAGCCAGATCCGAGCAACGCTCTACCATCTCCAGCACCTCCTTGGTCAGCAGCACCGACTTATTGAATTTCTCTCCACCGTGCACTACGCGGTGACCCACGGCGTTGATCTCGTTCAGCGACTTGATGCAACCGATCTTCTCATCGGTCAGCGTGTTCAGAATCAGACGGATACCTACTGTATGTTCCGGCATCGACTGCTCAATACGTACCTTCTCGCCATTGGGCAACTTCACCTGCAGGAACGAATCCGGCAAACCGATCTTTTCTACTCCACCTTGCGCCAGCACGGTGCGATTCTCCATCTCAAAGAGTTTATACTTAATACTGCTGCTTCCGCAGTTCAAAACCAATATCTTCATAAAATATCAATTTTCAATTGTCAATTATCAATTATTTCATCGCTTGGTTGGCGGTAATGATCACCATTTGCACGATATCCTGCACCTTGCAGCCGCGGCTGAGGTCATTCACCGGAGCGGCAATACCTTGCAGAATCGGACCCACGGCATCCGCACCGGAGAAGCGCTCTACCAACTTATATCCGATATTTCCGGCCTGCAGGTCGGGGAACACCAGCACATTGGCCTTACCGGCTACGGGACTGCCCGGAGCCTTCTTCGCACCGACAGCCTCTATCAAGGCTGCATCTGCCTGCAGTTCACCGTCCAGCATCAGGTCGGGAGCCAACTCCTTGGCAATACGTGTAGCCTCAGTCACCTTATCGATGAGTTCGTGCTTGGCACTGCCCTTCGTCGAGAACGACAGCATCGCTACGCGCGGCTCAATGCCGGCAATCGTCCGTGCGGTCTCGGCCGTACTTACGGCGATCTGAGCCAACTCCTCGGCCGTAGGACACGGATTCACCGCGCAATCGGCAAACACCAGGAATCCCTCTTCGCCCAGGTGCTTAGCCGGGGTGAACATCAGGAACGCACCCGACACAATCTTCACACCGGGTTTGGTCTTCAGTATCTGGAAGGCCGGACGAATCGTATCTGCTGTCGTACCGCGTGCGCCGGCCAACTCACCGTCTGCATCGCCGTTCTTGATCATCAGGCAACCCAGGTACAAGGGATCTTGCGCCTTCTTGGCAGCCTCTTCCTCCGTCATACCTTTCGCCTTACGCAACTCATAGAGCAGGTTGGCATATTCTTTCATCTTCTCATCCGTGGCAGGATCAAAGATGGTGGCGTCCTTAATATACTCGTAGTTATTCTCACGAGCCATCGCATTGATCTTCTCGGGCGAACCGATCAGAATCAATTTCGCCAATTTGTCACGCAGCAGGATATTCGCTGCTTCCAGGGTACGGGGTTCGTCGCCTTCCGGCAACACGATACGCTGCGGGTTCTTCCGCGCACGCTCGGTCATTTGTTCAAGGATTGACATGGTACTATTTTAGTTTTAAATTTATACTATTTTGGGTTCTTACCGTTGCGCTTTTCAATTTTTAATTGAATTAGCGTGCAAAGATACAACTTTTTTCTCATATCTGCAAATAATTTATGAAAAAATGAAAAATATTCTTTAATCTTTATTCTTTATTCATTATTTTTTTGTATCTTTGCAGCAAATTTTGCAATGTAAAACAAACAATATTGTCTAATTTATGAGAAAAATCTTATTTACAATGGCAAGTATGGCACTTCTGATGACCGCTTGTAGTAAGCAACCCGCCCAAACCACGGGCATACCTCTCTCTAATCTGGACACGACTGCCGTGCCCCAGAATGATTTCTACCAATTCGCCTGCGGCGGTTGGATGCAAAATAATCCGCTGCCCGATGAGTACAGCCGCTTCGGATCGTTCGACAAACTCGGCCTCACCAACCTCGAGCAGGTCAACTCCCTCATTCAGGAACTCGGCAGCAAGACCTACACCCACGGCACCGTGGAGCAGAAAATCAGCGACCTCTATTCCCTCGCCATGGATACCGCACGACGCGACAACGAGGGTTTCACTCCCGTGCAGGCTACGCTGGACGAGATAGCCGCTATCTCCGACAGAGCCGAACTCAGCCGCGTGCTGGGCGAAGCCATGGAATTCGGCATCTGGGCGATGTACGTAGAGGCCGACGCGCTCAACTCCTCGATGAATATCCTCAACGAGTACCAGGGCGGCTTCGCCCTCGGCGAGAAAGAGTACTATCTGGATCAGGACGAACACACCACCATGATTCGTAATGAGTACCTCAAGCATATCGAGCGGATGTTCACCCTCTTCGGCTTCGACCGCGCCGATGAACGCGCCAAGACCGTCCTCCGCCTCGAGACACGTCTTGCTACCGCCGCACGTAATAATGTGGAACTGCGCGACCCGATTGCCAACTACAACAAGATGAGCGTTGACGAACTGCAGACGCTCGTGCCGCAGGTCAATTGGAAGACCTACTTCGATGCCATGCAAATCGAACCCGGTGTGCTCTCCGTAGGCCAGATCGCTCACCTGCAGGAAGCCGGTAAGATGTTGGCCGACGAACCCCTCGAAGACCTCAAGACACTCTTCGCCTGGCAGGTCATCGATGGCGCTGCTTCCTATCTCTCCAACGAGATTTTTATGGCTAACTTCGATTTCTACGGACGTATCCTCTCCGGCAAGAAAGAGCCCTCACCCTTGTGGAAACGCGCCGTACAAGTCGTCAACGGTACGCTCGGCGAGGCTGTGGGACAGATGTATGTGCAGAAATACTTCCCCGAGGAGAACAAACAACGCATGCTCTCCCTCGTCCGCAACCTCCAAGCCGCCCTCGGCGACCGTATCCGCATGACCGAATGGATGAGCGATGAGACCAAGGCCAAAGCCATCGAGAAACTCGAGGCCTTCACCATCAAGATCGGCTATCCCGACAAATGGCGCGACTATACCGACCTCGATATCGACCCCGCACTCACTTACTACGCCAACCTCCAGCGCGCGGCTAAGTTCGAGCAGGCCTACAGCCTCTCCTTCCTCAACCAACCCGTGGACAAGGAGAAATGGTACATGACACCCCAGACCGTCAATGCCTACTACAATCCCTCCTCCAACGAAATCTGCTTCCCCGCCGGCATCCTGCAATATCCCTTCTTCGACATGTCGGCCGATGATGCCTTCAACTACGGCGCTATCGGCGTAGTCATCGGGCACGAGATGACCCACGGCTTCGACGACCAAGGTTGCCAGTTCGATAAGGACGGTAATATGCTCAACTGGTGGACCGACGAGGATCGCGCACGTTTCCGCGAACGCACCAAAGTAATGGAGGAAGCCTTCAACCGCATCGAGGTGGCTCCGGGCGTACATGCCAACGGTGCCTTCACCCTCGGAGAGAATATCGCCGACCACGGAGGCCTGCAGGTCAGCTACCTCGCATTCTGCAAGAATGAGGCTGCCAAACCCGAAGCCGAGCGGCTCGGCGTGGTAGACGGTTTCACGCCCGCTCAACGCTTCTTCCTGGCCTACGCCAACGTCTGGGCCGGCAATATCCGTCCCGAGGAAATCCTCCAGCGCACTAAGTCCGACCCCCACAGCCTCGGCCGCTGGCGCGTCAACGGTGCTCTGCCCCAAGTCAATGCCTGGTACGAAGCATGGAACGTCACAGAAGAAAGTCCGCTCTTCATCCCCGAAGAACAGCGCGTAAAAATCTGGTAAAAAACTTGAAATTTGAAACTTGAAATTAAGAAGGCCCCGAGTGAATCGGGGCTTTCTTTTTATCGAGATGTCGAGACCTCGAGATCTCGTTATCTTATCCTCCGAATCGCGGCGAGATGATGCGTGTAACGTCCCTCCTCCGTTCGGATGCCCTGCGCATCGATCCGATCCCTGTGCACCCAGCCGCTGCAGTGCCAGACCTCGTCCGGCGAAAGCAAGATGCCTACGTGCGAGATATTCGTCCGTTTCGGATCCTGATCCGTGTGGTCAAAGAAGACCAGATCGCCCGCATGCGCCTCACTAAGCGAGGCTATCGGCACGCCTTGCGTCACCTGCTCGCTGGCATTGCGCAGCAACTGTATTCCAAACAACGAATATACCACCTGCGTCATGCCCGAGCAGTCCATTCCCCACTCGCTCTTGCCGCCCCAGAGATAGGGCGTATCCTTGAGTAGTTCATATACGCGCTCGAGATTCGCACGGCTGAACGCTAACGGTTCTGTCAGTCTTTCCGCTCCCGTCAACACCCGCTCACCGTTTACCACCGATCCCATCGACAGCTTCGCCGGCACGCGGGGACACTCGTCCTCCTGACTCATCATCTTCCGATCCGCCCAGCCTTCCTGACCGTCCCACTCGCTTCTCACACGCACCCACCTTTCCTGCGTTTCCAACAATGCACACGGTTCGCCATAGAGCAGCTGCGTCAGTTGCTCTGCACCCTCACGCGGTTCTTCGCGCAGAGGTACTACGGCGGCTCGCGGGGTTACCATACTTCGGCGGTGTTATGTTCGGGAGCGTGGGGATAGTCTATTGTGTAGTGCAATCCGCGACTCTCCTTGCGTTCCAAGGCATGACGCGTGATGAGGTAGCCCACATTGATCATATTTCGTAGCTCGCAGATCTCCTTTGTGGCCTTCACCCGCTTAAAGAGGTCCTCCGTCTCCTCATAGAGCAGATCCAGACGCTCCCAAGCACGGTGCAGACGCAGATCGGAACGCACAATACCTACGTACGTACTCATGATCTGGCCTACCTCCTTCATATCCTGCGAGATCAGCACGTGCTCCTCGTTGGTCATCGTGCCCTCGTCGTTCCAGTCAGGGATGCGGTCGTTGAAGTCGTATTGCTCTATTACGCTCAGACTATGCCGCGCGGCAGCGTCCGCATATACGACTGCCTCGATAAGCGAGTTGCTGGCCAGACGGTTGCCGCCGTGCAGACCCGTACAACTGCACTCGCCTACGGCATACAGACGCCGTATCGAGCTCTCGGCATCCAGGTTTACCTTAATACCTCCGCACATATAATGCGCGCACGGCGCCACGGGGATATAGTCCTTGGTGATATCGATACCGATCGAGAGACATTTCTCGTAGATATTGGGGAAATGATGCCGCGTCTCGTCGGCGTCTTTGTGCGTCACATCCAGACACACATGATCCAGACCGTGTATCTTCATCTCGTTGTCGATGGCTCGCGCGACGATATCACGCGGCGCAAGGCTCAGACGCGGGTCGTATTTCTGCATAAACTCCTCCCCGTTGGGCAAGCGAAGGATACCTCCGTAGCCGCGCATCGCCTCCGTGATGAGATAGGCAGGATGCGTCTCGCCGGGGTTGAACAAAGCCGTGGGGTGGAATTGCACAAACTCCATATCCTTTACCGCTCCCTTGGCACGATAGACCATTGCGATTCCGTCGCCGGTGGCTATCTCGGGATTGGTCGTGGTCTGATATACGGCACCTGTTCCGCCCGTCGCCATCAGCGTGATACGGCTCAGATAGGTATCTATCTTGCCCGTCTCCGGATTCAGTATATACGCGCCGTAACACTCGATATCGGGCGTACGCCGCGTGACGCATATACCCAGATGATGCTGCGTGATGATCTCCACGGCAAAGTGGTTCTCCAGCACATCGATATAGGGATTATTCCTCACCGCCGCCATCAGTCCACGCTGGATCTCCCGGCCGGTATCATCTGCGTGGTGCAGGATACGAAACTCGGAGTGTCCGCCTTCGCGATGCAGGTCAAAGGTACCTTCGGGGGTCTTGTCGAAGTTGACACCCCAGTTCACCAACTCCGCTATCTGTGCCGGAGCGTTCCGTACCACCTGCTCCACGGCCATCGGGTCGCTGATCCAGTCACCCGCTACCATCGTGTCATGGATGTGCTTCTCAAAGTCATCCTTCATCAGGTTCGTCACCGAAGCGATACCTCCCTGCGCCTTGGCCGTGTTGGCCTCGTCCAGCGTGGTCTTGCAGCATAGCGCAATGCGGTATTTCTGCTTACGCGCCACCTTGAGCGCAAAACTCATACCCGCTACACCGCCTCCGATTATCAGAAAATCATACTTCTTCGTCATACTTTCTGCATTTTAGCCTGCAAAGGTACAACTTTTTTCCGACATATGCAAAAAAAAATCGCAGTTTTCACTCAAACCTGCGATTTTTACTTAATTTGATTTCCCAAATTTCACGTATCCAACTCATTGCACCCAAAACGACCAACGTTACACCCCACAAAACAATCACAAATAGCCATACTTTTGCGGATGAATCGGGTACGATAAAGGCCTTTAATCGCTCAGCCGTCACCCACAAAAGTCCTCCTTGGGGAATATAAAAAATCAAAGTATGTCTGCCTATAAACTCCAAGGGCACAAAATGAACAACACATTGTGCGATACCGATCAGTAACATCGAACCGGTAATCGCCAACACCATATAAAATGGCCAATGAGCAAGCGTAAAGGAAGAATTAATCATGCCATATTCTAAGGTGGAAATATCGCATACGCGCGAGACAATCATTAGCACGATATACATTCCACCGCCTGCCAGCATCCACCAGCGGGAAATGAGATGACTACGCAGGATCCGACCGAAAGCAATAAAAATAGCAAATACCAGACCTTGGCAGTAATACCACTTCGCATTATGAGGGGCATGAGGTTCTATCAATATGCCGGCTATAGCAATGCCTAATAGCAGCACTGACTCTATCAACCAATACGTCCATTCTCTGTCTTTCGCTAACCGTATCGCTAATCGATCTACCCAATAATACAGCTGACGCGCAAAGAAAATAGCACTGATAAACCAATTGATAAACAGCAAATCCAAGCATCTGGCAGGAGCCAGCATGCTAAAGAAAGACTTGAAGATATGTATGTCGCGCACCCCTATCGACTGAATGGTATAACTGATAAATGTTAACCCTAATCCGACTAATAGTAAATTCTTGATATCGCCCCAAAGAAAGTCCCGATAATGCTTGGCGGTATTGGTAAAAAATCCGGATATTACGAAAAAAACGGGCATAAAGAAAGGCATAATATAGGTCCCCGCTTGGATGTGAGGCGCAAGCAATTCACCGGCATCCGGACAACTGATTCGCACATGAAGCGGCACGTGATAAAAAATCACCAGCAGCATTGCCATGCCCCGTGCCACATCCCAATATGTAATGCGTTCCTTCATCTTCATTCTTCAATTAAAGTGCAAAGATACTGCATTTTTCTGATATATGCAAAAAAAAATCGCAGATTTTCACTCAAACCTGTGATTTTTATTCCAGTCAACGATCTATTGTCAACGATCTTCACCTACCTGATACTCGATGACTTTCTCGTTGGTTGTTTCGTTAATATCCATTGCAAATCCATAGTATTCCGTCTTATTTTGCCCCAAGGTTTCGAACATAAGTTCCGATTCATCTGAGCGAGCATTTTCCAGAAATTCCAACCACTCGTCTCGGTAGGGTGTATTTATCTCTTGCATTCCCTTATCCGGTTCCATATAATACCCAAAAGCCTCCCACTCAAGCCAAATAGAATAGGTATAGGCTTGTTCTTCCCAATCGCGCCAATAGTTGTAAATAGAATCTTCGCCGAGTGTATGTAATGTAAAGCCGCACGATGCCATCTTCCCGCCTTCTGAATAGAAGAACATTTTCAACACGCCCCGCGATAACATTATTTCGCCATGCTGCTTATATTCCATTGTAAACCCCGCATTGCTCATTTGCCAAAACACCTCTGCTGTATCGTGATACAGTAACGATTGGCACAATTTAGGCACTTCTGCCATCTTGACATTCAGCGGCTCCCAGTTCTTGTTTTCTTCATTCGGTGTCGGTTCTTCCGTACCGCAACTACTCATCACAGCTACTATTATACTCAATAGGAGCACTGCGTATTTACTTGTTTTCATCGGCAAAAAACCTAATTTGTGTCGGGCACAACTTTTAGTTAATATATAGGCATAATTTGGTCTTCAAAAAATCCTTTGCCTGTATGAAAAACATCCCTTTTATTAAGAGAGAAGTTAAGTTTAGGTCTATTAGCTTTCCATACAGGCAAAGGAACAAAATCAGTTAAGGCAGGTTCAGTTTCGCTTCGTAAACCGCAAGGATGTTTCCAGTCGATAGGTCTTAGGTACAGTAACAAGAGAGTTAATGGATACCGAATCTGACTTCTCTATCTCCACGGCCGCATTGAGCACCAGTGTCTCAGCCGTACAGTCGTTCACGTACCACGTTGCCCGCTCGCGGCCATAGTTGATATCCAAAGCGTACATGCCGTGCGTCTTGGAGGAGGGTTCGATCATCGTAAAATCGGTGTAGTCATCAGCAGCCTTACCCTCCTTCCAGCCATAGATACGTCCTGCATGTACATCTATGATCCACACATTGGAATCAGGCGGATAATCAATACCATAAGTATTCATATCCTCATATGTATAGATTTCATGGAGGACATAGTTCACTCTTTCGGCCATCCATACGCCATTAAGCAGGGAATCCATACCGGGTTTAGTCGGCTTGAATTCACTCGGACGGTCGCCTCCGCAAGCCGTCAACAGTACCATCGCACCCAGCGACAGGCACATCCGCATATATTTATTGATTTTCTTCATCGCGCGTATATATTATATATAAGGTCATCATAACATTCATTTTCTTCTGGGCGGAGCGTACGGCTGGATAGGCGGTGTATCGTCGTCTTCATCGTTGCGCACATTAGCCGGATTCTGCGTATACCGATAGATCAACCCTCCGTTCGGTCCCAAGGCGACACCCAAGTTGGCTGTTTTGTAGTGCGCAGTAGTTGGGATATTACTTAAGGCGTCCATAGACTCTCCCTGGTCATCCGGCATGTTTTGCGGTTCTGCTTTGCTACACGCACATAGTAAAAATGCGGTTCCGAGCAATAAAAATACATTTTTTCTCTTCATAATTTGCACATGTCATTTTTTTGTTGTAATTTTGCGCTGCAAAGGTACTGCTTTTTTTTGACATGTGCAAATTTTTTGATGATGCAGTGCATTTTTTGTATACAAAAGTAAGTTATTGATAATCAATGAGTTATAACGGCTATGAAAAAATTGACAATGATGCAGAATTTTGGAGGACTGCACAAAGTCCTCGCCTTGAGCCTGATTTTGACCCTTTCAGGGTGTGAAAACCTAAAGAAGGAGCCCCCCGAGTTGAGGCAGTTGGAGACCCTTAGTTGGGAGGATCTGAATGCAGCCAAGGAGTTAGCGGGTTGCATGGATACGGTCTCGTTATCGTCCACCGAGCGCACCTACTACCGGATGATGAAGACTCATATTGCGTTTCGGCTACATCCACACCATATAACGGAAGAGATAATCCCTCTACCCGATATCTTTGAGACGGCCGGACGAAAGGCCTGGGCCGGCGAGGCATATTATATAATAGGTGCATCGCAGGAGTTGGAGGGAGATATCTATTCGTCTATCCTCAGCCTCAAGCATGCTGAGCATCTACTGACAGAGGGCCAAGCGCCGGCTGTATGGCTCGGAGTGACTTACTATAAGATGGGGGCTATCTCTGAGCGTGAACTACTCAACGAGCAAGCCCGAGTCTATTACCGCAAAGCCTTGGAGAACCTGCGAGGTAGCCGTCTGGATATGTTCTTAGCCTGCACCTATCGCGACCTGGCACGACTGAGCGATGATTCGCAGCAACGCGAACACCTTTTCGACAGTGCATCTTTCTACGCCGAGCGGTTGCATAATCCCACCTTTATGTACGAACTGCGCTATAAGCATGCCCTTGAAAAGGGTGATAAAGAAGAGGCGATGAGGTATTGTCTCATTTTGGCAGATTCGCTTCATCAGTATCGCTATGCACATATCCCGGCTGCTCGGGCTATTGAAGAGCACGACATAGAGAAAGCCGATTATTATCTCTCGCTGCTGGCGAACGATACGACCCATGTGGCATGGAGCCGCAATCGATGGCACTATCTGCATGCACAGTTGCTCTCCGTCGGGAATAAGGCAGGAGAGGGATTGGACGAAATGACAGCACTATACGATAGCGAGATGCATCTAATCTCCGAGACGGGCAAGACGCGGACCTACGCCATTACGGAACGCTACGACCTGAATCTGGCGCAGCAACAGAATCTCGAGCTGACCATCCGCCAGCAACAGGACTATCTTATCATCGGCCTATTGATTATCGGTTTTTTGGTACTATTCATCGGCCTCATATACCTCAATAACCGGAGAAAGCGTACCCTACTGATCTTGGAAACAACGCGTCATGACCTGAGAATCAAGCGCGACAGCATGAGCCGTATACTCAAGCATAGAGTCTATCTGACCCAGAAGATGCATCTTAACAACCGCTATCAGAAGAGCGCGGATGCATTGCCTTCATGGTTAAAGGACGTATTAGCGGATAATCTCCTAACGGAATGGGAAGACCTGGAGAAAGAATTCAACTCGCTCTACAACGACCTGCTGGTACATATCAAGGAGCAGTATCCCGCGCTCACACCGATGGACTTGAAGATGATTGCTTTGATCACACTGGGATTGGACATCGCCGATATATGCCTGCTGCTCAATCAGACCAAACGCAGCATCTGGAGTCGCCGTCAGCGTATCAAGAAGCACCTCGACCTACCTCTCGGCAGCGACTTGGAAGACTGGGTCGCCGCACAGATTCGCATATAAAAACGCCGTTTACTCTTAATACAACATCTCCCTATACACATATTCGTACATCTCCATATCGGGCTGGAAGTCGATGTGGTGTTCTACGCTGTCTGCAATGATTGTATAAGGGCCGTAAGCGAGGCTATCGAAGTCAAAATATAGCGGAAAGACGCACTCACACATTGCAATCCAAGATGCAGTATCCTGAAAGAATAGTTCGATGGTAGTACTATCCATCGTAGCCCACGTTACCTCCTTAGGGCAACACTGGTTAATCTTACTCCAGACTATCCGCAATTGGTTCTCTCCCATCGGAGCAATTTGGATTTTCTCGATCAGTCTTGGAAATTCATCCTCCCAGTCTTCACCGGGTTCATCATCAGCGACGCGAGCCACCACGCCCAGCGGTTGACTAAAATTCGGTTCATCACCACAATCCCCCTTATACATCACACACGGCGAAGGTGGTAATTCCACGGTAGCATCTTGCGGATCATCATTCAGATTCACCTCATTGTGTCCGGAGCAGCAGACCAGCATCGCCCCGCACATCATCACCAAAAGGCTAAATAAAAATGTCTTGTTCATAAAGGTTAGTATTTTAATGGTTAAACATTGGGTTATCGGCTGTAAAATGTGTTTTTGCACATGATTATCATAAGAGCCAATCCCAGCACGGAACGACCTCTATTTCACCATGTGCATCGGTAATGGTGTCACTGGTATCGTAAGTGATAATGGTACGTCGTTTACACAGTAAGACGTTTACGATCTTGGTTAGTGCAGTTACTTCGCGCTGTCGAGTAGTTTCTTCTGATAGGTTATAGGCCACTTGTATCGCCCATTCTTCTTCGGGGATATAGAAGTCCACTTCTTCTCCTGCATTGTAGAAATAGACGGTGTCGTTCTCAGGATCGTGACCGTAACGGCGAAAGAGTTCCAGAGCAACCATGTTCTCTAACAATGACGACTCGCCATTCAATAAGAAGAGATTCAAGAATCCGTTATCAATAAAATAGTACTTGCAAATACTCTCCTTATCAGACAGCGCGCCGGTAATGTTACGCAGGCGAAGCAGAAACCATGCATCTTCGGTGTGGGTGATATAGCTCTGCACGGTCGGTACGGAAATCTTACCATTGATGGTAGAGAGAATATTACTCATTCGGTTGTAGGAAACAGGTTGCTTGACCGACTCAGCCATCTTCTTGATCAGCAGCCGCAATGCTGCGATATTACTGATCTTATTACGAGACACAATGTCGTTCAGGTATATCTTTTGATAGGTGCTACTCAGGTAGTCGCGTTTAAGTTTCATTCCAACCGATTCCGGCATTCCGCCCCAGAAGAAATACTCCCTGTAGTGCTGAAAGAACAATGCCCGACCGGAAGTGGTCAAAAGGGCTTGCTCATCGTACGGCACTTGCATCGCATTCAGGTACTCCTTGAAGCTATAGGGGTAGATATCCTTGGGAATAAAACGACCGCCAAGAGTGCTTAGGACTTCTTTGCTCAGCATCTTGGCATTGCTGCCGGTGAGACATATATGCGCTTTGCTGTCTGCCACACGGCGTGCAAATTTCTCCCAGCCGATGATATTCTGCATCTCATCGAGGAAAATACGCGGTTCACGACCATATATCTCCTGATGACACTCCAACAAAAGATTGAAATCTGCAGCAGTGAAGTTATCAATACGTTCGTCCTCAAAATTGAGATAGAGAATATCCGCCATAGTGCAGCCGTTTTGCAGCAGTTGCTTGATGATGGCGTACATCATATACGATTTGCCTGCGCGACGCACACCGGTGAACACATAGTTTACCGACTCTTCTAAAGCATATGCACGAGGTAGCACGTCTATTTTCTCGACTAATTGTGCATTGTCCAGAAGGACTTGTTTAAGTACCTGCTTATCCATATTTATTAAATGGCGTTTTAATATTCAATATAAATTTATTAATTCGTATTTTATAAAATCGCCTGCAAAGGTACAACTTTTTATTGACATATGCAAACTTTTAGGCTGCAAAATGCGTTTTTGCACACATCCGCACTCGTTTTACGGAGAGCGGAGGGAACAATCATTACTGCAGCACTTTCTTTCCGTTACTGATGCCCCCAAGGCACGGAGAATATTTGCTCCCCAAGTTGGGGAGTGATTGCGATTTGCTCCTCGGTTTGGGGAGTGATTTGCAGCAACGGACTATAGAGAAGGTAGAAATTCTTCATATAGAGCAAATTGGTCTCAGAGAAACATCCTGCCCCTGGATTGGCTTCTTTTAAGTCATGGCTGAGATTGGCGAAAAACTTATTGCCCCAGCGCTGCTCAGAATGGAGCTCCACAATCTCTTTGCCCAAGCTCCAATAGAAAGACAGCATATCCTGGTTGATATGGACAGCGGCTTTGATCTGGCTACGACGATAGCGACTCTTCAAGTCCTGGATCCACTGTTTGTAGTCTTAGTCGATATGTATCAGTTTGCTCATAGTTACTATTCATCTGTTTCGCCTGCAAAAGTACAATAAATTATTGACATATGCAAACTTTTAGGCTGCAAAATGTGTTTTTGCACACCTCCGCCCTCGTTTTACGGAGAGCGGAGGGGAGGGGAATGTCATTTGTACTTATAATCGTAGGGATCCATATCAGGCTGGAAGTCGATGTGATGTTCTACGCCGCCGGCAATAATCGTATAAGGGCCATACGCCAAGCTGTCGAAGTCGAAATATAAGGGGTATACACATTCGCATGCAGCAATGGCAAAAGCTGTATCTTGATAGAAAAGCTGAATGACACTTTCTTCCAAGGTGGCTCGAGTTACCAATTTAGCCATACATTGTTGATACTTACTCCAAACGATTCGCAGTTGGTTTTCACCCATATATTCGGCTTGCAATTTATCATGGTGAATAAACACACTATCTAAATACGTAGAGTCCAGCCAATCATCATCCGTTATACGTGCCGGAATTCCCATAGGCCGGCTCCAATCGGGTTGGTCTCCGCAATCACCCACGTACAGAGCGCAAGGCGAAGGAGGTATTTCAGCTACTTGGGGGTTCTCTACTACCTCATTATTCTTCTTACACCCCACCACTCCGAGGCTAAGTATGGCAACGATGCCAAAGTAAAATAGACGTTTCATTTTGCTTATGTTTAATATTAATACTATTCCTCAACCAATCGCCAGATTTCCTGACCATCAAGACTGTATTCCACCAGACCTTTATGGCGGACATAAATCATGT
>CAMJDT010000017.1 GCA_946404495.1 uncultured Bacteroidales bacterium | reverse complement strand
GGAACAAACGTTCCGAGAACAATCCCTCTCTGTCTTCATAGAGAATGTAGCTCCTATGTACTACATAGCTCGCCCGTGCCAGATCTTTTGTTATTGCATCGTATTCGGTGATGCCAAGGGCTTTCGCCATCCGCATCTGTGCCTCCTTGATACTCTCCGGGGTTCTGCTCTCGCCGATCTGGGTTCTGCTCTCGCGGTGCCGGGGTCCCCGATAATTCTGCTGATTTTGGGGAGAGGAGGAAATGCGATGCGCTTTCGGTCACCTCTTTGACCGTTTTTTGCAGAGCCATTTCCGATGAAAACACGTAAACGACACGTAAACGAGACGTAAACGACACGTAGTCGACACGTACTCGACACGTAATCGATAGCCTCCTTTCCCCTTCCATTTTCGATCCGGTTGCCCTGATTTCGGTCTCCCGTTCGATATACCGCTATCCCGGTATTCCGCTATCCCGAGAAAAAGTCCAACGACTAACGACCAACGACCAAAAAATCGCAGATTTGAAAAAATTCTGCGATTTTTCTTCCATATGTGAAAAAAAATGTGTACCTTTGTGCGGATTTTCAAAAAAATGCATATATAGGTGTAACCTTTGGGCAATTTTTGTATCCTATAGATAGACATGACATTTCGCCCGACGGATATAGAACTGATACGCGAGGTTTTGCAAGATAGCAATGCACACGCGTTTCAAACGCTGATGAAGCGGTACACTTCGCATGTCTACAATGCTGTATTACGTTTACTGAAAGACGAAGACAATGCCCAAGAAGTAACGCAAATGGCTTTCATTCAGGCCTATCGGCAATTGGATAGTTGGCGCGGAGAAAACTTCGGAGCCTGGGTCACGATCATCGCGAATCATATCGCCCTTCGTCTATTGGAAAAAGAGAAACGACGGCATACAGAGTCTTTGGACGAAAATACAGACCCGCCTGACGAAACCTACGACGAACTCAAAGAACAACGCTTGCAATCTCTCGAAGCCGCTGTCGCTCAACTCCCCGAAGCCGACCGACAAATCATCCGATGGCATTATTACGAGAACATCCCCCTGCAAACCATCGCACAACGCATCGGGCAGACGGAAAACAATATTAAAGTACGAATCTTCCGCATTCGGGAGAAATTAAAAAAGAAGATAGAAAATGAATACACAAATGACAGATAAAGACTTAGATCTGCTCTTTGCAGAGAGCGCCAAGCGGCAACCGGACGTAGCGCAGATCAACGCTACCGTCATGCGCACCGTGCGTCGTGACTTGCGGCTAAAAAAGCTGCGCAAATGGGCGAAGCTTTTAGGCATTTGTTTCGGTCTGCCAGCAGCGGTAGTGGTGTATATCTATGCACTTTTCGTCTTTATGCCCGAAATGCCGGAACAGTTACGGATACTGAGTATCGCCCTGCCGATTGCCACCATCCTTTTTCTGGCTGCGCAAAAAATCCGATATTTCTCGCCGGAAATGTAACCTTTTCGCACTCCGCGTATCATACAAATAGAGGAGCATACAAGTCAACTCCCTGAAATAACATTGATAAACAATTAAAATTTATAGTATTATGGAAGCATTACCTGTTAATTACGTTGGATTAGTGGCCGCTATTTTAATTTTCGGCTTGCCTGTGATAGCCATTGTAATGGGTTTCTGGTCCTATATGCACAAGAATACCAAAGACAAAGAAATCCGTCAACTCATCATTGAGAATCATGTGGATCCAGAAACAGCTAAGTTGCTTATAGACGAGCCTAAAAAAGCCCAAAAGCCCGGCACGATTGACCTCGGCACACTTCGTACCGCTTGCATGTTGCTTGGTGTCGGTCTCGGAACACTCATCAACTGGCTGGCGAATATAGCCACAAAGAACATCTATTTCTGGCTCATCATCGCTTTTGGTGTCGGCATCGGCATGCTCTGCTCTTTCCTCGTCGAACTTCGTCTCGTCAAGAAACAACTCCCTACCCGCGATAGCATCCAAGAAGCTTCTGCATAGGACTACGAAGCAGTCCAACTGCCTTCGCGGCTTTATCATCGCCACCCTCAGCACCAAAAATCGCAGATTTCGCAAGATTTCTGCGATTTTTTTTGCATATGTCGGAAAAAAGTTGTATCTTTGCAGGCTGAATGTGAAAAAAACCATGTCGCGGGAGAAAGAGATATATAAGGTGACGCTATTTGGCAGCGTAGTGAATATAGTGCTGACGCTGCTGAAGTTTGCGGCCGGAATCATCGGTGCATCGGCGGCGATGATCGCCGACGCGGTGCATTCGCTGAGCGATCTGTTGACCGACCTGGTGGTGCTGCTCTTTGTGCGCCTGAGCAGTCGTCCTGCCGACCGCGACTATAACTACGGTCACGGCAAATACGAGACCTTGGCGACCGCCATCGTCGGATTGGCTCTGCTCGTAGCCGGCGGCGTGCTATTGGCCAGCGGGGTGGAGAAGGTATTGACGGTAGTGCGCGGAGGCGAGCTGGCGATGCCGGGTAAGATTGCCCTGTGGGCGGCGCTGATTAGTATCGCGAGCAAAGAGTTGGTCTATCAGGTGACGATGCGGGTTGCCAAACGCGTAGATTCGTCGGCGCTACGGGCCAATGCCTGGCACCATCGGACGGACTCCCTCTCGTCGATTGCGACAGCTTTAGGCATCGGCGGAGCCCTGTGGCTCGGCGGCAAATGGGCGATACTGGACCCGATCGCCGCGATGCTGGTGAGCATCTTCATCATCGTAGCGGCCGTGAGGCTGATGCACGAGGCCTTTCAGGAACTGCTGGAGAAGAGCCTGCCGCGCGAGGTGGAGGAAGAGATACGCGAGATCGTAGCGGAGGATAAGGAACTACAGGAACTGCACCACCTCTGCACGCGACGCGTTGGGGCGGTCTATTCGATCGAGATGCACCTAAGGATGCCCGGCGAGACCTCGCTGAGTGAGTCGCACCGGCACACCGTCGAACTGGAGAAACGGCTGCGCGAGCGGTTCGGACAGGGAACGCTCATCGCGATACATATGGAACCCATAAATAATTGATAATTGATAATTGATAATTGATATTTGATAATTGACAATTGATATTATGAAAAAAGGAATTCTTCTGATGGCTGTGATGCTGCTGGCGGTGGGACTGTCGGCGCAAGATAATGCCAAGTACAACGACCTGAATTACATCCTGGACAACAAACACATGACTGCGGAGGTGGACAAGAACCCCCAAGCCTACGGCGAGATCATCATCCCCGATGAGATCACGGTGGGTCAGAAGCGCTACCGCGTGACGGTCATCGGCGACAAGGCCTTCAAGGGCTGCAAGAAACTGTCGCACGTGGTCTTCCCGCGTTACCTGGAGCGTGTGTACCGCAGCGCCTTCGACGGCACGGCCTGGCTCAGCGACAAGAACAACTGGACACCGGAGGGATTCTTTGTAGTGAACGACACGATCCTGCTCTATACCAATAAGAACGTCAAGGCCAAATGCGTACTGGATACCAAGTTCCGCCTGATCGCCGCCGGTGCCTTTGAGGGCAATAAGACCGTGACGAGCGTAGTACTGCCGGAGGGACTGAAGGTGGTGGAGGAGAACCTGTTCAAGGGTTGCAAGAACCTCAACAAGGTGATCATCCCGCAGTCGGTCAAGAAAGTGCAACGCTATGCCTTCGACGGCACGGCTATCTACCTCAACGACAAGAAATGGAAGAAGGGTGCGCTGTATGTCGACGGCTGCCTGGTAGCTACGAACAAGGACGTGCCCGCTACCTTCCAATTCAAGGACAAGACCCCGACCCGCATCCTGGCGGAGGGTGCGTTTGCCTATAGCGAGAATCTGCAATCCATCACCCTGCCCGCGAGCCTGGAGGAGATACCCGACGCGGCCTTCCAGCACTGCCTGCAGCTGCAGGAGGTGATGATTCCCGCGAGCGTGAAGCGGGTAGGTGAGTTTGCCTTCTATGAGGACGAAGACCTGCGTTGGTGCAAGCTGCCGAGCGAACTGGAGGTGCTCGGAGAGATGGCTTTCTACGGCTGCGGTGACCTGCGCGAACAGGTGCTGTCGGACAAACTCAAACGCATCGGCGACGGAACATTCTACGGCTGCAAGAAACTCAAACAGCTGCGTCTGCCCGCCAATCTCGAGTCGATCGGCGACGGTGCCTTTGCCGGCTGTACGGAGCTGGAGGACATCACCCTGCCCGCTACGCTGACGGAGATCGGTGAGTTGGCCTTTGCCGGCTGCGATAAGTTCACCAAGGTGAGCATACCTGCCGGAGTGAATGAGATCAAGAAGGGCGTCTTCAAGGGCTGCAAGCACCTGGTGAATGTGACCTTCGCGGAGGGACTGTACGCCGTAGGCGACGAGGCCTTCTTAGGCTGCTCGATGATCGAGCGAATCGGTCTGCCGGAGAGCACTTTCCGCATCGGCAAACAGGCCTTCATGGGTTGCCAGAGCCTGGAAAGGATCGGCATACCCGAGAACCTGCATATGATCGAGGACGGCGCATTCAACGAGTGCAAGCGTCTCTTGGAGGTGCAGATACCGGATAATGTGGAGGTACTGAGCGACGAGGTCTTCTCCGACTGCATTAACCTTCGTAAGGTGACCTTCGGTAAGAAACTGCGTAAGATCGGCAGCCTGACGTTCTACAACTGCCGCTCGCTGCAGGAGGTCAAACTTAACGGCGAGGTCGTAACGATCGGCGTCAGCGCCTTCCAGGGCTGCAAAAACCTGACGAAGGTGGAACTGCCGGCCGGACTGAAGAAGATCGAGAACGATGCCTTCCTCGACTGCGAGCGTCTGCCGATGCCCGCCGTTCCCGCCGACTGCGAAGTAGGCAAGACGGCGTTTAAAGGAATCAAAGAGTAATTGACAATTGATAATTGACAATTGACAATTGATATTTAAACGGCGGAATCCGAAAAGCCGGAATAGAGTAGGAGAAACCTTTTATTAAGAACACAACATGTTAACTGACGTTTTTTCGGTAAACACTGAATCCTGCAATGCATCTGCAGGTTGCTGTGATGTTTTCGGCTACGGTTGCACTTGTGCTTGCAACAATAGTTAAGAAGGTTTTCGAGTCCGCTCGCGTGTGCGCGGGCGGACCTTTTTTTCATAGAAGGTACAAGAAGATGAACAATATATTTTATATCCCGGTCGGGAACTATTTCGGCAAAGCGGCAGAGGCGTGCTATCTGGTATATGCGCCGCTGAAGAATCAGTTCTTCCTGACCCGCGACCCTGCTCATGACCCGTTACCGCCTCTGGATGCGGAGGAACCGGCGCCGCAGGAGGTGACGACGGATAGTTTTGTGACGCTGCATCTGCTGCTCAACGAGAAGTGCAATTTCCACTGCTCCTACTGCTACTCGGCGCAGGGGCGCTCGGATGCGGAACTGACGATGGAGCAGATCGAGCCGGTGCTGCGTTGGTTCCTGTCCTCCAAGCGAACTGCGCCCAAGAAACGCACGGTGATGTTTATGGGCGGCGGCGAACCCGTGCTGTCGTGGAAGAAGTTGGTGGAGGCGACTCTCATGGCCGAAGCGATCGGCCGGGAAGAGGGCGTGCAGGTGGGGTTCCAGTTGACGACCAACGGTTCGCTGATGACGGAGGAGATGTTGAAGTTCCTGAAGGAGAAACGATTCCGTGTGCAGGTGTCGTTTGAGGTGCTTCCGGATGTGCAGGAGGCGCAGCGAGGCGTGTATCAGCGGGTAGCGGATAACATTGTGCGTCTTGGCAGCAAGGGTATCGACCACTATATCCGCGCTACGATCACGCCCGCCAATCAGGAGCGGATACGGGAGATGGTCGAGTGGTGCCACGTGCATTTCCCGGATACCAAGAAACTGAGTTGCCAGCAGGTAGTCGATGCCGACTATTTCGCGACACCTCAGATCGTGCACGATTTCTTCCGACGCTATTTCGAATCCTTTAAAGAGGGCGAGCAGTTGGCCCGTCAGTACGGCATCGAACTGCGTTCATCCTCCTCGCACCTGTTAGACTACCAGCAACGCGAGCGTTTCTGCTATAACCTGGCGGTACTGACGCCTTACGGCACGCTGACGACCTGCCCCGACGTGTCGTCGCCGCAGGAGAAAGACTATCCCTCGGCCGTCTTCGGCGAAGTGAAGGACGGCAAAGTCGTGTTTGAGGACGAGGCGTTCCGCCGACTGACGCGGGGTAGTATCCGCTACTACGATACCTGCCGCGAGTGCTTTGCCCGCTGGAACTGCGGTAGCGGTTGCCCCAGTAGCCGTAGGGTGTATCGAGAGGAGATATTTGATGCCGTGTGCGACCACTATCGCGCGATGCTGACCGAGAGCCTGATGCAGCGTCTGGCGGAGCGGTACCAAAAGAGCACCGGCAAGGATCTGTTTCAATCAATAGGACAACAGCTATGAATACCTTTGCTATCCCCGTCGGAGATGAGTGGGGCGTGAGCCCGGAGCGGGTCTACCTGGTCTATTCGCCCCTGGACGGACGGTTCGCCTTGGCCAACCCGCGCGAGGCGGACCAATGGCTCTGTGGCTACGAGGCCAAGGGCACAGTGCCGGTGTACAGGATGCCGGCGTCGCCGCACGAGATGTGGCAGGTGGATATACTGAGTAACTATACCTGCAACTTCCGCTGCGTCTATTGCTATTCGGCCAAAGGACGGTCCAAGGAGCAGGTGGAGTGGAGCTCCATTAAAGCCTTGGTGGATTATCTGTTCCTGACAGGCAAGACGCAGACGACACCGTATATCATCAACTTCAGCGGCGGCGGCGAACCGCTGATGAGCTTCGACAGGATCCGCCGCACGGTGGAGTATATCGAGGAGGTCAACCGCGACGGCCGGTACCGTTATAACATCGGCCTCGTGACCAACGGTTCGCTTATTACGCCCGAGATCATCGACTATTTAGAGACACACCGCATCGACGTCGCCGTGTCGTTTGAGATCCTGGAGCACCTCCAGAATGCCGAGCGGGGCAGCTACGACAAGGTAGCAGCCAATATCGATTATATGCTCAGTCGCGGTTTTCCCTTCGGCATCCGCACGACCTTCACGCCCGACAGCGTACGCTATATGACCGACATGATCGAGGAGTTGAACCGGCGTTTTCCCAAACTCAAGAAAGTAGTCTACGACGTGGTGCTGGCGCCGGCGCTGTTCCCTACGCCCGACGACCTCCGCGCCTACTACGACGCCTTCCTCGACGGCTATTACCGGGCAAAGGCTTTGGGCGCAGCAAAAGGCATCAAGGTGGAGAGTATCGCGGTGGAGCTGCTGTCAATGGTACGGGAAAGAACCTGCAACGGAAAACTGGTGCTTACGCCCAAGGGGACGATAACGGGCTGCGCGCGCGTGTCGTCACCCAACGAGGAACATTATCCCGACTATTTGTTCGGGGAAGTGAAGGACGGAGAACTGGTCTTCGACGAGGAGGCCTTCCGCCGGATACTGAGCGAGTACAATATCTATTCAGAGGCGAAGTGCCACGACTGTTTTGCCCGCTGGAACTGCGGCGGCGGTTGCAGGCTCTTCCATCATTACTTTGATGAGCAATACGACGAGGTGCGCTGCGCCTTTGTGCGTAAGGCCCTCCGGCGCGAGCTGATGACTGTCCTGCGTGAACGCTTCCGCCAGTCGCAGGGGCAGGAACTGGATACGTTTATACGGCAACAATTGGAGCAAGGTGCGTTATAAGGTAAGCGATAGAGCCCGAGTACTGCTGGTCATTCCGCGCTACGAGACCTACGGAATGACCGGGCATTACGTCATGCCGATGGGTTTATTGTACGTGTCGGCCTTCCTCAAGCGTGCCGCGGTTGCGGAGGTCTATACGCTCAATTTGAACCATGTGGAGGGTGAGGAACAGACGATTCTGGAGCGTGTCATCCGCGACAAGGGCATCAACATCTTCTGTACCGGCGGCCTATCGGGCGAGTACCGCGATATTCGTCGGATGGTTCGTTACGCCCGCGAGATACAGGACGATCTGCTAATCGTCATAGGCGGCGGTATCGTGACGGCTGACCCCGAGGTGACGATGCAGGCGATGGAGGATGCCGATATAGGGGTCGTAGGCGAAGGCGAAGAGACCCTCGTCGAACTCATCCGCACGCTCCAATCGGGCGGCGACATCGCCGAGGTAGCGGGGCTCGTCTATCGTGAGCAAGATAAGTGGATAAAGACCGCCCGACGCCGCGAGATAACGGACCTCGACTCTCTGCCGATGCCCGACTACGAGGGATTCCAATACGGCGAATACCTGGAGCAAAACCCCGACCTCAGCGACGAGGGCAAGAAATATTCGCAGGTGTCGGTCATCGGCGGACGCAGCTGCAAGTACAACTGCACCTTCTGTTTCCACCCATCAGGTTCGCAGTACCGGCAGCGCTCCCTGGATTCGATATTCCGGGAGATCGATTGGCTCACAGCCCACTACCGCATCTCGTATATCGCTCTCCGCGAGGAACTGTTTGCTACCGACAACCGCCGCGTGGCGGAGTTCTGCCGAAGAATCGAACCCTACGACTTCGACTGGTCGATCCAGCTGCGCATCGACTCCATCAACGAGGAACTCGTCTCGCTGCTGCGGGGTACGCGATGCCGCTATGTGTTTGTGGGCGTGGAGAGTGCCGACGATGCAGTGCTCAAGAGCATGCGTAAGGGCATCACCCGCGCGGAGATAGAGACCGCCCTCGAGATGCTGCGCGAGGCCGGACTGCATTCGCGCTCGGGCGTCATCTTCGGTGATACGGTAGAGACCTTGGCGAGCGCAACGAGTACTTTCAATTGGTACAAACAGCACTGCCACGAATGGCGCATGTTTGCCGATATGATCATCGCCTTCCCGGGTTCGACGCTCTATCGACGCGCCTGCCGTGACGGTATCATCCCCGACCCGGTGCAGTTCCTCCGCGACGGCTGTCCGATCGTTAACGTCTCGGCGATGTCGCGCGATGAGTTCCTGCAGGTAGTGCGACTCATTGAGCAGAATAACGGACGAAAATACAATGTGAAATTTTATGACTGATATGATGAATACACCCTATCCATTTACCGCCTCGGTGGAGCAGTGTCTACGTCAGCTGACGGGGATCGTGTCCCCCACGATGAACGAGGCTTCGATGCGCGCGTTTCTCAGCGAACGCCTTAGCGCCTTCGGCCTCAAGGTCGAGAGCGATATATTAGGCAACCTGCATGCCTCGAACGGCGTGACGCAAGGACGACAGATCGCTCTTATGGCACACATCGACACCGTCGCGCTGCAGATCAGCTCGATTCTCCCCAATGGCATGTGCACGCTTCGTTATATCGGCCTCCGGCCTCACGTAGCCTTGGGGCAACCGATGAAGGTGGTGACGGCCAACGGAATCGTGGACGGTGTCATCGGTTTTGACACTACCTCCCAGTACGGCCAACCCAAAGGCCTGGTGGAG
Organism: uncultured Bacteroidales bacterium; assembly: GCA_946404495.1. Lineage (GTDB taxonomy): Bacteria > Bacteroidota > Bacteroidia > Bacteroidales > Paludibacteraceae > Colicola. Next base: position 34,346 of record CAMJDT010000017.1, on the reverse strand, counting down.
GAAGACCTCTGGCTCGACTTGGGCGTGAGCAGCGCTGCAGAGACGCGCCAGTTGGTGGAGATAGGCGATACGGCTGTGCTGGCACCGCGTTTTGAAATAATGAATGACAAGTACCTATGTGGTACCGGCCTCGACGACCGCGTCGGCGTGCTGGTGATGCTGGAGACTGCACGGCTGCTCATGGAGCAGCAACTGCCCGTCGGACTGCATTTCTACGGCACGGCACAGGAGGAGGTCGGACTGCGCGGCGTCAAGACGGCGATATCCGGGCACGAACCCGAGGTATGCTTTGTCCTGGATGTAGACTATGCTACCGACATGCCGGCGGCACACGAGAATCAGTCCGGTCGCCTGGCTTTGGGACAAGGAGTCGGCGTACACGTCAAGGCCGACAATAATCCCGTACTGCGTGAGCTGGCTTGCCGCCTGGCGCGGGAGCACGATATCCCTTACCAGAAATCCATCGGACGAAACGTCTATGGCGGTACCGATGCGGCCGTAGCGCAGATCTGCGGTGAGGGCATCGCTACGATGAATGTCAATATCCCCTGCCGGTATATGCATTCGCCCGTCGAGATGTGTCACGCCAACGACGTGGCTGCGGCGGTGAATATGTTGGTAGAGACCATCAGTTTTCTGGCATTGAACCCCTGCGACCTGCGTCCCTAAGATGCGTATACTGCTCCTGACCACCTTGCCCAATCGGGTAGCCGAGACGCTCCGTCACTCGGCTCAGACCGACATCATCGACTGCCGCGCTTTTCGCACCATCGATGCGCGCCTTCGCGACTACCTCAGCCATCATCAGCCCGATCAGATCATCACCTACCGCTGCCCGTATATCCTGCCGCGCGAGCTGTACAGTCAGGCACTTTACGGCGCGGTGAATATTCACCCCTCGCTGCTGCCTAAGTACAAGGGACTGAACCCCTGGGAGGCGCTGCTTCTAAGCGGCGAGACGCGCACCGGCGTGACGATACACCGCATCACCGACGAGGTGGACGGCGGGGGGATCATCTTGCAGGAAGCTTTTGACTTCGACCCCACTACACCCCTCGAGCAACTCCGCGAACAAGCGGATAAACTGGCCGCTGATATGATCAGTCGTCATTACGTTATACCGTCATGACGTCATAACGAAAAATAAAAAGGTCGCCCGCAAGGACGACCTTTTCTAAATATCAATTGTCAATTATCAAATAATCGTTCCGTAAGGATAAGAATTGTCAATTATTTCAGTCTCTCGAGTTCCACGGTGAAGTGCCGCATCAGCGGGGCTTCCTTGGTGATCTTCAGACCGCGGGTGATGGTCATGCGACGGTCGTAGACGTTCTTGAGCGCTGCGGCGATAACGTCCATATGATTGTTGGTATAGACGCGGCGCGGGATGCAGAGGCGCACGAAGTCGAGTCCGCCGAAGCGGTTCTCGCGCGTCACGGGATCGCGGTCGGCGAGGATATAACCGATCTCGCAGGCACGGATACCGGCCTCGAGGTAGAGTTCGCAGGTCAGGGTCTGTGCGGGGAACTCCTCCTTAGGAATCTGCGTCAGCACCTTATCGGCATCTACGAAGATAGCATGACCGCCGGCGGGACGCTGGTAAGGAATACCGTACTCGTCCAACTTGGAGGCGAGGTACTGCACTTGGCGGATGCGGGTGTCGAGCATGTCAAACTCGGTGTTCTCCATCAGACCGACCGCCAACGCAGCCATGTCGCGGCCGTTCATACCGCCGTAGGTGAGGAAGCCCTCGAAGGGGATGCAGAAGAGTTTGGCACCCTCGTACCAGTCTTGCTTATTGGTAGCGATGAAACCTCCCATATTTACCAAACCGTCCTTCTTGGCCGACATCGTCATCGAATCGGCGTAGGAGAACATCTCGCGGGCGATCTCCTTGATGGTCTTGTTCTCGTAGCCTTTCTCGCGCGTCTTGATGAAATAGGCGTTCTCGGCGAAGCGGGCGGAGTCGATATTGACGGGCACACCGTACTTATGGCAGAGCTCGCAGGTAGCCTTGATATTGGCCATCGAGACGGGCTGACCGCCTACGGTATTGTTGGTGACGGTGAGTACCATGAAGGGCACATTGCCCGGGTTCTCTTTGAGCACCTTCTCCAGTTTCTCCAGCGATACATTGCCCTTGAAGGGTGCCTCCAGTTGGGTGTCTTTGGCTTCGTCGCAGGTCACGTCGATAGCGAAGGCCTTGCGGGATTCGATGTGTCCCTTGGTGGTGTCGAAGTGGGCATTGCCCGGAATGACCTGACCGGCCTTGACCAGGTAGGAGAACAGCACGTTCTCGGCGGCACGACCCTGGTGGGTAGGAATGACGTAGTTGAAACCGGTGAGCGAGGTAACGACCTCCTTGAACTCAAAGAAAGAACGGGCGCCCGAGTAACTCTCGTCTCCCATCATCATGGCGGCCCACTGACGGTCAGACATCGAACCGGTACCCGAATCGGTCAGAAGGTCGATATAGACCTGATCCGATTTGAGCATAAAGACATTGTTTTTGGCTTGGAGAAGCCATTTTTCGCGTTCTTCGCGTGTGGACTTACGGATGGGCTCTACCATCTTGATTTTCCACGATTCAGCAAATGGAAGTTCCATGGTACTTTTCTGTTAATTTTAGTATATCAGGTTAATAAATTTGGCATTGTTATCCAAAAAACGTGCAAAGTTACACAATTATTTTGATATATGCAAATATTTTTGTATCTTTGCAGCAAATTTTGTAAAATTATGCTACTTTATCCCAATTGTAAGATCAATTTAGGCCTCCGCATCACCTCCAAACGGCCGGACGGCTACCATGAAATAGAGACTATCTTTTATCCCGTCTTCCGTCTCTCAGATGTGCTGGAGGTGCATCACTCGCTCGGCAGCGATATCGAGCTGGAGCAGGGGGGCATGAAGGTGGATTGCCGGGCGGAGGATAATTTGGTGGTGAAGTGTTACCGCCGGATGAAGGAACGCTACCCCAAGGTCGGCGGCGTGCAGGTAAGGCTGGAGAAGCGTATCCCCTTCGGCGCCGGACTGGGCGGCGGGTCGAGCGATGCGGCGTATATGGCATATGCATTGAACGAACTCTTCTCGCTCGGCTTGACGCGCGAGGAACTGGCAGCGGAGGTGCGAGAACTGGGTGCGGACTGTCCGTTCTTCCTTTACAACACCCCCTGTTATGCTACCGGCATCGGGGAGATACTACGGCCGATAGATCTGTCACTAAGGGGGATGAGGCTCATAATGCTCAAGCCCGATGTGTATGTCTCCACCCGCGAGGCCTACGCCGGCATCACGCCCTACGAAGAACCGCATCTCTTGGATAAATGTCAATTGTCAATTGTCAATTGTCAACTACCCGAAGTAAACGACTTCGAGAAGTCGGTCTTTGAGAAGCATCCCCTTTTAGCCCGCCTGAAGGAGGGACTCTTGGCTGCGGGAGCCGTCTATGCGGCGATGTCAGGCAGCGGATCCACTATCTTCGGCCTGTTCCAAAACGATGCGGAAGGTCGTGCCGACGCCTATCTCCGAGGCCTGGATGAAGAGACGGCCTCGATGATAATCTTCGATGATACGCTTTGATAGCGACAGCCCCAGTCCCCAGCCGCGGGCTTTGCTCGTATAGCCGGGACGGAAGACCGTGCGGAAGAGGCCGCGGTCGATGCCGCGTCCCGTGTCGGTGACATCCAGCACGATCTGGCCGTCCGCTTCGCTCAGCGTCATCGTCACGCTACCTACGCCGTCCATCGCATCGACGGCGTTCTTGATCAGGTTCTCCAGCACCCAGCCGAAGAGCGAGGCGTTCACTTCCGCCTTGGGCGGAGTAGGGCAGTTATCTTGCAACGAGAGCGACACCTTATCGGATATACGCGTACTCATATACGCGAGCGTGCGACGGATGATAGCGGTGAGGTCTTCTGGCTTCAACTCGGGCTCCGAACCGATCTTGGAGAAGCGGTCGGCTATCGTCTGCAGACGCTCGATATCGAGCTGCATCTCGGGGATGAGGCGGTCGTCGGGGTACTTGGTGCGTAGCAGATCCTGCCAGGCCATCAGCGATGAAATAGGCGTACCCAACTGGTGCGCGGTCTCTTTGCTCAGTCCCGCCCAGACGCGGTTCTGCTCGCTGCGTTGGGCTACATAGAGCGTGCCGACGACCACGAGGATGAAGATCAGAATGATGGCAAACTGCACGTAGGGGAAGTACTTGAGGCGCGTGAGCAACGTGGACTCGTCGTAGCGAATCGTATAGCGGTAGGTCGTGCCGTGGTCCTCGATGGTCAGCTCGATCGGACCGTACAACTCCTCCAACTCCTCGGTGCCGGCCATCCGTCCGTTCGCCTTCACATTCCTGGTATCGATGATCTGTCCAGCGGAATCCAAGAGATAGACGGGAATCGTCGTGTTGCCCTCGATGATGGACAGCACCAGCGACAGATCCTCGCCCTCCTCGGCACGGATCATGCGTTCGGTAGCCTCGGCCCACAGCCGTACGTACTGCTCCTCTTGCGTGCGCAACTCACGCACCAGATGATTGGTGAAGATGACCGAAGCCAGCACGATCATCAGTGCCACAACCAGCGTCACCGACGCAAAACGATAGGGCGAAAGAGGCCTATAGGGGATACCTAAAATATGTTTCATAGCATAAACTTATCAATTTTCGCCTGCAAAGGTACGAAAAAATTTGCATATATCAAAAAAAAAGTGTAACTTTGCACGATTTTTCGCGTAAGCGAACAAAATTTTGGAATAAACAGAATATTTTATAACAAAAAAATCTACAAAAACATGAAACCGACGCATATTGAGCATCTCGGAATCGCAGTAACGAGTTTGGAAGAGGCTATGCCCTTCTTCGAGTTTTTAACCGGTAGTAAGTGCTACTCCATCGAGGAGGTAGCTGACCAGAAAGTGAAGACCGCTTTCTTCAAGGTAGGTGAGGTTAAGATTGAGCTGTTGGAGCCCACGTGCCCCGAATCGACCATCGCCAAGTTCATCGAGAAGAACGGTGGTCGTGGCGGTGTGCACCACGTAGCTTTCAATGTGGACAACGTAGCGGATTGCCTCGCTGAGTGCGAAGCAGCCGGTATCCAGCTCATCGACAAGGCTCCCCGCAAAGGCGCTGAGAACCTGATGATCGCTTTCCTGCACCCGAAGAGCACCAAGGGCGTGCTGACCGAGATCTGCCAACAGCCGAAGTAATTTAAGATTTCAAATTTCAAATTTAAGATTTTAAATTATGGATCAAGCTAAGATGCAAAAACTGGTTGATAGCCGCGAGAAGGCTATGGCCGGAGGTGGTGAAGCCGCCATCGAGAAACATCACGCCAAGGGTTGCTACACCTGCCGTGAGCGTATCAATATGTTGCTGGACGAGGGTTCGTTTGAGGAAGTCAATATGTTCCTCACCCACCGCTGCCACGACTTTGGGATGGACAAGAAAGTCTTCCTTGGAGACGGCGTTGCCTGCGGTTCGGGTACGATAGACGGTCGTCTGGTATATGTCTTCGCACAAGATGCTACCGTCATCGGCGGTTCGCTGAGCGAAACGATGGCCCTCAAGATCTGCAATGTAATGGATCAGGCTATGAAAATGGGAGCGCCTATCATCGGTCTGAACGACTCGGGTGGTGCCCGTATCCAGGAGGGTGCTTGCGCTCTGGCCGGATATGCTGAGATCTTCGAGCGTAATATTCTGGCATCGGGCGTTGTGCCTCAGATCAGCGTGATCTTTGGTCCCTGCGCCGGTGGTGCCGTTTACAGCCCCGCGCTGACCGACTTCATCATGATGACCGAGCAGAACTCCTATATGTTCATCACCGGTCCGAAGGTAGTGAAGAGCGTTACGGGTGAGGATGTGACCGTAGAGCAATTGGGTGGTGCCAAGGTGCACGCCTCCAAGTCGGGTGTGACCCACTTCGTGGCTGCTACCGAGGAAGAGGCTATCCGGGAGGTTCGTCGTCTCGTCAGCTTCATCCCGCAGAATAATATGGAAGAGGCTCCGCTCATGGATTGCACCGACGATCCGATGCGCGTAGAGGACGCCCTCAACGAGATCGTGCCCGATGATCCCAACAAGCCCTACAACATGAAGGACATCATCAACCTCATCGTGGATAACGGTGACTTCATGGAAGTGCACAAGGACTACGCCAAGAACGTCATCTGCGGTTTTGCCCGCTTCAACGGTCGCTCTACCGGTATCATTGCTAACCAACCCGCTTGGTTGGCAGGTGTGCTGGACTGCGATGCCAGCCGCAAAGCTGCCCGCTTCGTTCGCTTCTGCGATGCCTTCAATATCCAGATCCTGACGCTCGTTGATGTACCGGGCTTCCTGTGCGGTACGGGTCAAGAGTACGCCGGTATCATCGACCACGGAGCTAAACTCATGTTTGCTTACGGTGAGGCTACCGTGCCCAAGGTGACGGTGACCGTTCGTAAGAGCTACGGTGGTAGTCATATCGTGATGAGTTGCAAGCAGCTCCGCGGCGACATGTGCTACGCATGGCCGAATGCCGAGATTGCCGTAATGGGTGCCAGCGGTGCCGTAGGCGTACTGCAAGCCAAAGCCCTCAAGGCCATCGAGGATCCCGAGGAGAAGAAGAAATTCATCGCTGAGAAAGAGGCTGAATACAAGGACCTCTTCGCCAGCCCCTATCAGGCTGCCAACCGCGGCTATATCGATGACGTGATCGAACCGCGCAACACGCGTGTACGCATCATCAACGCCTTCGAGAAACTGCAGACCAAGCGCCTGAGCAACCCGATGAAGAAGCACAGCAATATTCCGTTGTAAATTGATAATTGACAATTGCTATTTATGACTCTATTAGCTGTGACATCTCAGACGTGGATAGTGACCTTCTTGGGTTTCGGTATCGTGCTGCTGCTACTCATCTGCTTCGTGTTCATTATGCAACTGATGGGTTGGATCATGCAGCCTAAGGCCAAAGCCGTCGTGGCTGAGGCTCCTGCCGCTCCCCAGACCAATACCGCTCAGCCCGTTCCCGCAGGGGACGAGGCTGAGTTGGTAGCCGTTGCTTACGCTCTGCACCTGTACTTCAACAGCCTGCACGACGTGGAGCAACCCCACCTCACGGTCCACAACCACCACACCGCGTGGCACATTATCCAATAGTAATCAACCCTTTAAAAAACAATCGTCGAAAGACAAACGATACAATGAAAGAATTTACCTTCAAAATCAACGGTCAGGAATACAAGACCGCTGTTACCGAGAAAGACGGCGGTATCACCGAAGTTACCGTTAATGGCAAGAACTACCAAGTAGAGATGGAGCGCAAGGCTGCTCCCGTAGCACCCAAAGCCGCTCCCGCAGCTGCTCCCAAGGCTGCTCCCGCACAAGCCGCTGCCCCCGCAGGTGGTAAGAAAGTGACCAGCCCGCTGCCCGGCTCGATCATCAAGGTGATGGTTAGCGAAGGTCAGGCTGTCAAGAAAGGTGACACGCTGCTCACGCTCGAATCGATGAAGATGGAGAACCCCGTTCAGGCTGAGTGCGACGGTACGGTACAACAGATCGCCGTGACTGCCGGTCAGACCGTGATGCAGGATGACCTGTTGGTGGTATTAGCGTAATGGAGTAACGACAACCGACAATTCTGATTTCAATGAACGGTATCCTTGAATTTTTCCAGTCAATGGGATTTATGAATATCGACTGGCGTCAGGCGCTGATGCTGTTGATATCGTTCTTCCTGTTGTTCCTGGCTATCAAGAAACAATATGAGCCGCTGCTGCTGTTGCCTATTGCCTTCGGTATGTTGTTGACCAACCTGCCGGGCTCAGGCATGTTCCACGAGGAGTTGTGGTCGGCCTTCCTCCAGCCGATGTTGGAAGACGGCGTGACGCCCAACCCCGCGTACCACAGCTACGGCGCTATATTGAAGAATGCAGGCCTGCTGGATGTATTGTACATAGGTGTGAAAGCCGGATTGTACCCCTGCCTCATCTTTATCGGCGTAGGTGCGATGACCGACTTCGGCCCCCTGATTGCCAACCCCAAGAGTTTCATGCTGGGTGCGGCTGCGCAGGTGGGTATCTTCATCACCTTCCTCTGTGCCAACATCTGGTTCACTCCCGCCGAAGCCGGAAGTATCGGTATCATCGGCGGCGCTGACGGACCGACCAGTATCTTCCTCACGTCCAAACTGGCGCCTCATCTCTTAGGCCCGATTGCGATTGCGGCCTATAGTTATATGGCCCTCGTGCCGGTTATCCAGCCGCCTATCATGCGACTCTTGACCACCGAGAAGGAGCGTAAGATCAAGATGAAACAGCTGCGTCAGGTCTCCAAGACCGAGAAGATCATCTTCCCGATCATCATCACCACGATCGTGGCCCTCGTCCTGCCCGATGCAGCTCCGCTGATCGGCTGCCTGATGTTGGGTAACCTGATGAAGGAATGCGGCGTAGTGGATCGTCTGAGCAAGACCGCGCAGAACGAACTGATGAATATCGTCGTCATCTTCCTCGGCCTGAGCGTAGGTGCTACCGCTACGGGAGCTACCTTCCTCTCTGTGAAGACGCTGCTTATCCTCGCTATGGGTATTATTGCCTTCGCTTTGGGTAGCGCCGGCGGTGTGCTGCTGGCTAAGCTGATGAACGTCTTCTCGAAGGAGAAGATCAACCCGCTCATCGGTAGTGCCGGTGTGAGCGCCGTGCCGATGGCAGCCCGTGTGAGTCAGGCTGAAGGCGTCAAGGCCGATCCGAGCAACTTCCTCTTGATGCACGCAATGGGACCGAATGTGGCCGGCGTCATCGGTAGTGCAGTTGCTGCCGGTATCCTGCTGACGATGTTAGGATAAGTAAAATCGCAATAGATGGTTTTTAAGATAATCACCTTAGGCTGTAAGTTAAACTTTGCCGAGAGCTCCGCCCTCGGCAAAGTTTTGTTGGAACGCGGTCATCGTCGCGCCAAGCCGGGTGAGGAGGCCGACCTCTGTATCGTCAATACCTGCTCGGTAACCGACACGGCCGACCACAAAGACCGTCAGGCCATCCATCGCATCAAGCGCGAGAACCCCAATGCCCGCGTCATCGTCACGGGTTGCTACGCCCGCCTCAAACCGCAGGAGATAGCCGCTATGGTCGAAGTGGATCACGTGATCCCCAAACGCGAGGACTGTTTCGTCCACGCCTGGAGTAAGGACGACCGTACACGCTGCTTTCTCAAGGTGCAGGACGGATGCGACTATTTCTGCTCCTACTGCACGATACCTCTTGCCCGCGGCCGGAGCCGCAACCCGCGCATCGAGGAGGTGGTAGCCCAGGCACGTGAGGCGCTCCAATCCGGCGCCAAGGAGATCGTGCTGACGGGTGTTAATATAGGTGACTTCGGCAAATCGACCGGCGAACATTTCATCGACCTGCTCCGCGCACTCGACGACCTTGGTGAAATGGAATACCGCATTCGCATCTCCAGCTGCGAGCCGAACCTGCTGACGGATGAGATCATCGACTTTGTAGCGCAGAGTCGTCATTTCGCGCCGCATTTCCACATCCCGCTCCAGTCGGGCAACAACGAGATGCTCGCCATCATGCGCCGGCGCTATACGCGCGAGTTATTTAAGGAACGCGTAGAGCACATACTGCGCGTGATGCCCAACGCCTTCATCGGCGTAGATTGCATGGTAGGTGTGCGTGGCGAGACGGAGGAACGCTGGGAGGACTATCGGCAGTTCGTGGAGAGTCTGCCGGTGAGCCAACTGCATGTGTTCACCTACTCCGAGCGCGCCAACACACGGATGCTCAAGATGGACCTCGTCGTCATCCCGCAGCAGGAACGCGAACGACGCAGCCGGATCCTGCATGCCATCAGTGAACAGAAAACCCAAGCCTTCTATTCTTCCCACCGCGGCGAACAGGCCGTCGTACTGTGGGAAAGCAAGAAAACAGCCGACTCCCTCATGTCCGGCTTTACCGAAAACTATATTAAGGTCAGTGCTCCCTACGATAAGAGCAAGACCAATACTTTTGAACAAATCACGATATGATTTACGCCAAACGTATTATCCTATGTCTTTTGGCCGTCGCGACTTCGCTCGCGGCTGCGGCACAGATCCAAGACGCGCATCTCTTTGCCGAACTGAACCGATTCAGTACGCAGGGCTGGGATATCCAGCAGCGCTCTGTTTCCTACGACGGGAACACGATCATCTTCTCGGCCCTTGCGCCGGGTGCCAAACACTATGACCTCTACCTGACACGCCGTCAGGGAGACAACTGGACGGATGCCGAACTGCTGCCGGCACCGGTCAATACACAGCAAGACGAACTGTGGCCCTCGCTCAGCAGCGACGAACAGGAGCTCTTCTTCGTGCGTCGTCAGCCGGCGGACCCCAAGGACAAGAAAGCCGAGGACCACTATACGATCCTCACGTCCTACCGTCAGGGAAACGGCTGGAGTGACCCTACGACACTCATTATCTCGTCGGGCTTCGATATCTCGCCGCGCCTATTGAGCGACAACCGCACACTCCTCTTCGCCTCGCGTCGCCCCGATGCAGAAGGCGAGATGCCCGCCGACTATAGCATCTACTACACCCGCAAGGTGAATAAATACGACTGGTACGACCCGCAGCCTATCGCCGTGCCGACGGATAAGAACGTCAGTTACTACGGCCCCGAACAGGTGGTGAAGGACGGACAGCTGATGCTGCAGTTCACGCGCCTGTCAATTAAGAAGAAGAAACCGCTCTACGAGAGCGAACTCATTGACTACCCCAAGGCATTTCTTTCGCAACCGGTACTGACGCTCACGGGCAATACGCAAGACGAACAGACCCGCCGACCCGTGGAGGCGGATATCTATATCTACGACGACCTTACCGGCCGTCTGATGGCGAAGCTGCATAGCAACGGTACCTTCCGCGTAGCCCTGCCCGTCGGTACCAACTACCGCGCCGACATCACCGCGCCCGACTACTCACACCGTTACCTCGAGTACGACTGCCGCTCGCTCGCAGCCGATCAGTCGGTTCATGAACAGGTGCTGCTTAGCCGCGACCTGCAGGTGAAGGTCAATCTCTTCGACTCCGAGCGCGACCTGCCTATTCGTGCCGACAGCGTCTATAGCGATGGAGCCGATGTGCTGCTGCGCCCGGGTCATGCGGATCTGAGACTGCCGATCGGACGCGAGTATAAGCTTCGTTTCTTCAAGCGCGGCTACAAACCCGCGGAGCTGACGTTTGATACCAACAAACCCGTGCTGCTCACCCGCTCGGAGACCGACCTCGACCTCGTTCCGGGCAAGGCACCTTTCCGCCTCACCGTGCGCGATGAGGAGACCGGCGCCGACATAGCCTGCCAGGTGCGCCTCTACGATGTCACCGACCGCGATATCGAGACCTACTTGCCTAACGAGACCTATCTGCGTCAGGGCCACGAGTACGAACTGCACATCGATGCCGTAGGCTATCTCTTTGCCGACTCCGTGCTGACGGTCGCCTATGCCGAGGATACGGTGCATTGCGATTTTCGCCTGCTCTCGATCCAGAAGGACCTCATTATGCGACTCAAGAATATTCAGTTCGACTATAACTCCGCCGAACTGATGGAGGAGAGTTTCGCGGAACTGGATAAGGTGGTGCGACTCTTGGAGATCAACCCCGACCTGCGTATCGAACTCTCGGCACACACCGACGATCAGGGTTCGGATAAATACAACGACCTCTTGAGCCGCAAACGCGGCGAGGCGGCGCGTACCTACCTCCTTCGTCACGGCGTGCGTCCCGACCGTGTGACCGCGACCGGCTACGGCAAGCGCAAACCCCTCGTGCCCAACGATTCCGATGAAAACAGAGCTATCAACCGACGTGTAGAATTCAAAGTGCTATGAGAAGAAACTGTTTTACCCTTATGCTCCTGCTGACGAGTATTCTCGTCATCGCGCAGGAAGACTTCAACAAAGTATTGGACCGCGCCTCCGCGACTACCGCGCCGGAGGGTCTCTATATCCTGATGCACTACCAGCAGGCGAATCCCAAGTACGCGCCTGTCTACTATCATATGGCCTTGCTCAGTTGGCAACTGGCAGCCGACCAGCACCCGCTGCGTGAGTATAACGACCTGGAGCAGTGTCTCTACCGCACCCGCGTGTTCTACGGCAACTGTCTGCACTACGCGCAGGGACAGAAGGTAGCGCCGCAGTACTATCAGGGAATCACGTTCAAGGCCAAGAAACCCGCCTATGAGGACCTGAAGCCCGTGTTGGACAGCCGCCTGGTGGAGGTGACCGACGCCGAAACTAAGGCGCGTACGCTCTACGAGGCCTATTGCCGCCTCGCGGAACGCTACAACCGCTGCCGCCAACTCTTCACTACCTTCTCCTCTACCTATCTCGGCGAGAAGAATGCACACCTCCATCTCCGTGACGCCGATCGCGAACTGCTGCAACGCCTCGCGCTGGAGGCTGACTCCCTGCCGCACGATATTCAGGCGCTGCAACAGGCACTCAAGGATCGCCCCGTGGACGACTACAAACCCTATTTCCACTTCCAACCCATCAACCTCTACGGTCTGGACGGCCTGACGGGTGTTAATATGCTGCAGAACGATGTCCCGCTCTGGGACTATGCCTCCTGGTCGCGACGTTTCCTGCAACAGCAGGATGGCCTCTATAGCGAGTACTACCGTGCCATCAATACCGAACATGCTACCCTCCACCGCACGATGACGCGCCTCGAGACAGCCGGAGCGACCGAGGTCAAGGTCAACGAACTGCTGCTCAACCGCATCGACCGTATCGACTTTGCCTCGCCGATGAAGGACTGGATAGCGTTGGACCAGAAGGCAGCCCTCACGCTCCTTGCTCCCTACGACAGCCTCCTGCATCAGCGTCCCGATGCGCCAGACGACGAGTTCCGCGATAAGGTGCTGCTCTATGTGTACGACCAGTATATGCGTCTGAGTCAGGTGCGTCAGCTGCGCGAGCGGCTGCGTACGGCCGATACGACTGCGCTGGTCGCTAAATACGGCGCCTTGCTTGGTGCCTGGGGCGATACGACCCTTGCACGCGTGCAAGAGGATATACAGTCGTCGCTCCTGCGTAGCGAGAAGGCCTACCACGAGTGCTGCTCCTTGGCCTATCAGGGTATCAGTCCTACGTTCAAGCCCTTCACCAAGTACGAGAACGAACTCACCGGCGAGGTGCTGACGGCCGATAGCCTGCATTATATGTTCGAGGGCGAACTCATCGCTATCCTGCCCGTCGGACGCAACTACCTGGCGGTGGAGCATAACAAAAGAGCCGTTCTCACGGATGAGAACGGCCAGAGTCTCGCGGTAGAGCGTTACCCGATGTCGGGCGTGATCCGTGCCGCCGTCAAGTTGAGCGGTAACACGATTGCCCTCATCGGCGAGGACGAGATCGTCTTTATTGACAATCGGGGCAAGGCGAAGTGACGCCCGCGTAGCACACGCGTGCTGCGTCGTTATCAGGCAGGCACTCCAGCCCGTAGACCTGCACGGTCTGAATCAGATTCGATATCGTATCATAGAGTGCGTCCATCATTTCGGGCACGATCTTAAGCCCGCTTGCGGACGACAGCATATAGGCATACGCCTCCGGCAGACGCAGGGGGCGTATCTCGTTGTGCGGTGCCTGGGTCAGTTTTACTATCGCGCCTACGCGCACGTTCCTATTTATATAACAAGGGGTCTTACCGCTCCAGGGCGAACCGTATACGCGCACGTCGCCGTTATCCAGAAGACGAAGAATCGGGTTGTCGTCATTGAGCAGCCGTGCATCGTCAAAGGCCTCCATCCACTGAATCGCGTGCGTCGATTTGCCGGTGCCCGACTTACCTAAGAATAGGTAGCCCAAGTCTTCCTTCTCGCCCGGACGCACCACCACGGCGGCGTGCATCTCCAATGTGTGCCGTTTGGCCGTCGTGAAGGCATAGAGCAGCATGCAGGCATTGTCGATACCGAAGCGCGTCGTGCTGTCTTCGATCTGCAGCCGTGCCACGTGCATATCTTCCGTCAGCCGCATACGGCAGCTCACCTCGGCAGCCTTGTACATAGCTACCTGAAAGAGCCAATCCGTGCCGATACGATAGACCTCGATGCGTGGCATGTCATCGTCCGAGGTGTCGGTGAAGACATGCGTGCGTTCGCCCGTGAGATCCACCTCGCCTACGGTGAGATCAAACAATGTCTCGCCGGCCTCCGATGCCGAAATGAGGAAAGGCTCGTAGTTGGTCATCAGTCGGAACAATGCCTCCTCGGCCTCCACCGAGAACGAGTGTCCCGCTACATTATAATACCTGCGTTCAGCCATGTTTTTACAGTCATTTCGGCATCCTTCAATGCCTGTTCATCACTCACTTCGTATTCCGCGGTCAGGAGGTCGGCCAATAGCTTGGCATCGAAATCCTTGCCGTCCGCTACTTTCTCCCACAGGTACGCAGCGGTCTCGTTCATGGTGATCATCTTATTGAAGTTCACCTGTTCTACGCTCTCGCCTACCAGGATAAACTCCCGGCCCAGCGGACGCAATTTGAATCCTTTCTTTACGTTCATATAATGTCAATTATCAATTATCAATTGTCAATTTTAAAAGTTTCCTGTAAACTTTTAACAGATATTTTCTCACCGGACTCAGGTAATGCCACAGTCGTCCGCGGGTGAGGGGTTTCTTTCGTCCCTTCGGGGAACGGATCTCGATGACGCGCCCTAAAGCATCGCTGCGTTGGCACACCTCGCCGCCTGTGATGTTACCGTCGCCTTTGAGGCGCAGCGTATCGCCTTCGATCGTGAGCAGGCGGTGCAGCACATAGCGTTCGCCTACCTTGCAGAGCAGGATATCGCCTACGCGTATATCCTTCGGGTACTCCAGCGTCACGATGTCCCGTCCGCCCTCGATGAACGGCCGCATACTCACGCCGCCGGGCGTAAAGATGACCTGCTGACCGCCTTTGAGCAGGCGTCCCATCTCGGGAATCAATATATCGTTTTCTACCAAATGCATCTATCGTATCTCTTTCATCGGTTCCCTTACAAAGGGCCGTTCGTTCATCTTAGGGTGGGGGAGCATCAGTTCCTCGCTATCTATCGTAATACTCGCTGCGTCAGCCTCTCTCGGGTCGCGCTCGTAGGCCTCTATAAGGTCGATATCGATCGGTCGGTCCTGATAGACGGGTTCCTCCTGCATCGACGTGCGGCTCTTGGTCGTGCGGCCTAAGTCGCGTTCGATCTCTTGCGTCGCGTGCAGCAGCTCTATTGGCGCTAAGTCGCTGATGAGCGCGAGGGTGATATTCAGGTACTCCTTGTCCGACTCATAGCCCCAAGGCGCAGAGTAGTAGTCCGAGGAGCGGCGAACGATCCGCCCGCATCGCTCTTCTATGGCTTGGCACGCGGCGTTGATATACATCGCGCGGTCGCCCTGATTGCTGCCTAACGATAAGTAGTAAAACATCGCTTATATCTCCACTATCGTCAGTCCCGCACCACCGCGATCGGGATCTCCGTCGTGGTAGGAGCGGATGCGTCCGTTACGTTGCAGCACCTGTAGGTAGTCGCGGGTGATCTGCTTGAGGGCTCCCGTACCCGTGCCGTGCAGGATCGTCACCGTGCCGGCAGCTACCATCACGGCGTCGTCCATATAATCAGTCAGTATCTCCGTAGCCTCGTCGGCCCGAAGACCGCGTATATCCAGTTCGCGCTGGAAACTCAGTTTCTTGCGTCGCACCTCATTCACGACCGAGGTCGATACCACCGGCCGCCGCTGTACGTCTCTGCCCTCGTTCTCACGCGATATCTTAGCGCCGTTCTTCGTCAATGCTTTCAGGTCCGCAAAGTCGCGGAACACCCCGCCATTTGCCCTTTCGCCTTTCGCCCCTTCGCTATTCGCCCTTTCACCTTTCACCTTTCCTTCCCCTTTCACCTTTTCCTTCATGCTCTCCACGCGGCTGCGGGCGGCTTTGGTCTTCTCCTTGTCGGCTTTGGCTTCCTTGATCTCACGGATCGTGCGTTCGATGGTCGCATTCGATTCGCGCAGTATATCCGCCGCCTGCTCCTTGGCTTCGGCGAGTATCTCTTTCTTCTTGGCCTTCAGTCCGGCTATCTCCGTCTCGTAGTGTTCGATGCGTTCCTCCAGGTGTTTCTCCCGCTGCCGGATAGCCTGCCGTTTGTTCTCCCAGTAGCGTTTGTCACGAGCAATGTCCTGTAGCGAACGGTCATAGTCGATGTGGTCGCTGCCGACTAATTCCTTCGCCTGCGCGATGATATCCTCCGGCAGACCGGTCTGCTTGGCAATCTCGAGGGCGAAACTCGATCCGGCCTGCCCGACAGAGAGTTGGAACAGCGGCCTCAGTGCACCTCTGTCGTAGAGCATCGCACCGTTGATGATACCGGGCGTCGTGTCAGCCAGATGCTTGAGGTTGGTGTAGTGCGTCGTGATGACGCCTATCGGACCCTTACCGCTGAGGTTCGTCAGGATCGCTTCGGCGATCGCACCGCCCATCAGCGGTTCCGTGCCTGCGCCGAACTCATCGATGAGGAACAGCGTCCGCTTGTCGGTTTGCTGCACAAAAGCTTTCATGTTCCTCAGATGCGAGGAGTAGGTACTCAGATCGTCGGCGATCGATTGCTCGTCGCCTATGTCGATGAACAAGTTGCGAAACATGCCCGCCTTCGTGCTTTCCTCCACGGGAATGAGCAGACCGCATTGCAGCATATATTGCAGCAGCGCTACGGTCTTGAGGCACACCGACTTACCGCCGGCGTTCGGACCCGAGATGACGAGGATGCGCGCTTGATCTTTCGTCTGTCCGAGGCTGAGATCCAGCGGCACGACCTCGCGTCCCTCCTGTTTGAACCGTAAGTACAGCACGGCGTGCCGGGCTTTCCGTAGTCCCAACATCGGCCGGTCTTCCACCTCGGGGGCGATTGCTTTCAGCTCCTTGCCCAAGAGGGCTTTGGCTCTGAGAAAATCCACCTCTCCCATCCATTGGGCGGCAGAGAGTATATCGCTCACGTAGGGACGCAGTTGGTTGGTCACCTCGGTCAGTATCTTCGCCCGCTCGCGTCGTTCCTCCGACTCGAGTTGGCGGATGCGGTTATTGGCCTCCACGACCTCGGCGGGTTCGATGAAGACGGTCTTACCCGTAGCACTCTCGTCGTGTACGATACCGCCTATCTTACGCCTCAGCGCAGGCGGCACGGGTAGTACCAGTCGTCCCTCGCGCATTGCGGGCGTCACATCGTGGTCGATGAGTCCGTCGGCTTGCGCCTGACGCAGAATACTGTTGATAGCCCGCGATACGGAGCCTTGGGCGCCTGCCAGGTCCTTGCGGATGCGGGCTAACTCGGGCGAGGCATTGTCGCGGAGTCGTCCGAAGCGGTCGAGGATGCCCTCGATGAGGGTGACGACGGGTTGCAGCGAACCCGACTCAGGCCGTAGCGTCGAGAGTACAGGGAAGCGTTCGGGGCTCAGGCGACGGAAGAAAGTCTCCAGTTGCGCTACGTAGCTCACCGACTCCCTCAGGAAATGCAGTTCGGTCTCGTCCAAGAACAGTCCCTCTACGCGCACGCGTGCCAAGGCTTCCCTAAGGTCGTGTATCTCGCCGCGGGGAAACTCGATCGAGGCGTCGCTGAGCGCATTGAGCATCTCCTGACTCTCGCGTAGCAGTCGCTGCACCCGCTCGTAGTCACTTAGGAAGGTCATCCTTTCGACTTCTTCCCGTCCCAGCGACGACGAACACAGCCCCGACAGACGTTGCCGTATCACCGTGAAGTCAATCTTCTGCTCTATGTTTTGTGGTAGTAACAAAAAATCTTAAATCTTAAATTTTAAATCTTAAATCTGTCATTAAGTCAATCGTATTGACTTAATGACATTAGCATTGACTGCCTTATTCAGTTTCTCCACCACCTTGCCCCGGCAGTCAAACAACTGCTGCCTAAGTGCCGCCGAACGGATCTTGATGTGCACGACGCCGTCCTTGATCTCTACTTTCTCCGTCAGTCGTGCTACCTGTTTACCCATCAATTCGGGCCACAGCCTTTCCAGGCGTTGTTCCAACACCGTCTGCTCCAGCCCTGTCTCCCGTAGGTAAGCGCTCAGTATGTCCGTCAGCGACTGCGGTTGGTTCATCTCAGTCTAAGCTCCTGCCTCGTCGTCAGCGGTGTACCGTAAGGGATATCGTTGAGGTCGTAGATGGTCTTCATCTTAAAGCAGAACTTCTGCGAGATCGACCAGGCGGTGTCGCCCGTACGCACGTAGTAACGTGCGTGCTTCTTGTCGGCACGACGGGGTTTGGGGTATAGGTAGACGCGGTCGCCGGGCTGCAGTTCGCGTCCGTCGGTAGCGTCGTTGATCTTTCTGAGTCGCTTCTCGCTCATCGTCAGCAGGTAGGACAGCGTCTGAAACGACTCGCCGTCGTTCACCACGATATAGCGGTTGCCGTTCTGGTAGCCGGTGCGGTGCTCGTGGTAGAGACTGACCGTTCCCATCTTACTGCTGGCCTCGCGGAAGGTCTGTTCTTCGGCCAACTCCACGGTATCGATGGCATAGACGGTGTCCGGCTTCACCACAGGCGCCGTGCTCTGCTGCGCAGGCTGGTCGGAGGTGGTCTGTGCCAGACCGTAGTCCTCGATGATCTTGATGAGTTTCTCCGGATAGTTGGGGTCGGTAGCATAGCCGCATTGTGAGAGACCGTACGCCCAGCCCTTATAGTCCGTTACGGGCAGATTAAACAGCTCCTTATAGCGCGGACGCATCAGGAAGCGTGCGTGGTCGGCGTAGGAGGAGTCCGCGTGATTGTACTTGCGGAAGCACTCGTCGCGGCGGTCGTCGTCGTAGCGGTACGTGTCGCCCTGCCAGTCGGAGGTGCACTTGATGCCGAAGTGGTTGTTGGCATTGCGGGCCAACTCCGACTGACCCGCCGCACTCTCCAGCAGTCCTTGAGCCAAGGTGATGGAGGCAGGGATGCCGTGCGTGGTCTGATGCTCAATAGCCGTAGCCCGAAAGCGGGCGATGTAATCCAAATAACTCTGTTGCAGCGTCTGAGCCTCAATTGGGGTGCTCAGAAGCACGGTTAGCAGTAAAAATAATCCGTTTTTTCGCATAAAATTCCAAATTAGCGCGCAAAGGTACAAAAAAATTTGCATATATGCAAAAAAAAGCGTAATTTTGCAGCCGATTATGAAAAAATATCTGTTTATAACCCTGTGTGCGCTGACGATAGTCGGTTGCACGCCCCAAAGAATCACCAATGTGACCGAAGTCACCGAGGTGGTGAATGCCTCCACGACGGAGTCCTATAATTATCAGGTAGACGTGTGGAATTATACCAACTTTGTCAATCAAGGTTCGCCTTATGCGAATAACTATTTCTATGCACGTGCCGACTTCCCCGAGTTGACGGCCGACTTGTACCAGCGGGCCAATATTCAGGTCTATCGTGTGCATGACAACTACCAGCATATCCTGCCGGAGGTGCAGCATAAGGAGGAACAGCTCTCGGATGACACCTGGAACTTCTATACGCAGACCGTGGACGCTGTCTTTGGTCCGGGTTGGATCGAGTTTGCAGTGACGCACTCCGATTTCCAGTACGAGCAGGACGTTACCTACTCACCCGAAGTAATGCGCTTCCGCGTAGTACTGACTTGGTAAACTATGGATGCTTTTATAGCAGACCATCTCGGCGACGATGTAGCGCAGTTGGCGTTGCAGCGTCGTCGTTTTTCGTCCCTGTCGGACGACGAATTCCGTTGGGCGCTCCAGCAGATCGAGGCACGGCAGCGACTCAAGGACAAACTGCCCTCACTTGTCGCCGACCCCGACTTCTGGTTCCCGGTGCGACTCAGCTGCGAGCAATGCTCCTCCGAACTCACTGCCCGTTACAAAGCCGACCTGATAAAGGAAAACCAATCACCAATCACCAATAACCAATCACCAATCACCAATAACCAATCACCAATCACCAATAACCAATCACCTTTACACCTCACTGACCTCACCGGTGGCCTTGGTATCGACACCCTCTTCCTCTCCCGCTGCTTCACTCACACCGACTACGTAGAGCGCGACCCCGAGCTATGCCGCCTCGCCCTTCATAACTTAGCTCCTCACGGCATTACCGTCCACAACACCACCGCCGAGGAATATCTATCCACCAATCACCAATCACCTATAACCAATCACCTTTATTTCGTCGATCCTGCCCGCCGCGACGCCCACGGAGGCAAGGTCTTTCGCCTCAGCGATTGCACGCCCGATGTGACACAACTCTTCCGTCCGTTCGCCAATCGCACTTCGCCTTTCGCCATTATGCTGAAGCTCTCGCCAATGCTGGATATCACCTCTGCCTTGCGCGACCTCTCCGAGCTCTTCACGCCGTGGCAGGTGCACGTACTCTCTATCCGCGACGAGGTCAAGGAGGTGCTGCTCTATCATCCCGCCGGAGCAGAGGACGAACCGGAGGCAGACACGCCAATCATTGCAATCGACCTCGCTTATGGTTGGACCTTCCGCTTTACTCTCAGCGAAGAACGCGCTGCCAAATCAACTGTCAATTATCAATTATCAACTATCAATTATCTCTACGAGCCTGCCTCGGCGATCCTGAAGGCCGGAGCCTTCCGGCTCATCGCACAGCGCTTCGGGCTCGAGAAACTGGATTCCAATACCCACCTCTATACCTCCGACACCCTTGTCCCTGACTTCCCCGGCCGCATCTTCCGTATCGAGGACCGAGATCCGAAAACCGAGCGCCGTGCCAACGTCCTCGTGCGCAACTACCCCCTGTCAGCCGAGCAACTCCGCCGCAAGCTGCGCCTTGAAGACGGCGGCGACACCTATGTCATTGGCACGCGCATAAACGGCCGTCCTACCCTCATTACTGCCAGCCGAGTGCAATAAGTTCTGCCATTTTGGCAGTCAAAAAGGCTCTTTCTGACTTTGGCACAATACTTGTCATATTCTTACCGAAAACTAGGCAACCTAGGAAATCTAGGACGCCTAGGAAAACTAGATTGAATAATTTAAAAGAATAAGGAATATGAGCAAAATTATTGGTATTGACCTGGGAACCACCAATTCCTGCGTCGCAGTTATGGAAGGCAATGAGCCTATCGTTATCACCAACTCTGAGGGTAAGCGTACCACCCCCTCTGTAGTCGGATTCGTAGAGGGTGGTGAGCGCAAAGTGGGTGACCCCGCTAAGCGTCAGGCCATCACTAATCCTACTAAGACCGTTCACTCTATCAAGCGTTTCATGGGTGAGACCTATGATCGTCTGTCGGCGGAGATCGCACGCGTTCCGTATAAAGTAACGCGCGGAGACAACAACACGCCTCGTGTGGATATCGACGGTCGTCTCTATACGCCGCAAGAGATCTCGGCGATCATCCTTCAGAAGATGAAGAAGACCGCTGAGGACTATCTCGGAACGGAAGTGACGGATGCCGTTATCACCGTGCCCGCATACTTCAACGACTCGCAACGTCAGGCTACCAAGGAAGCCGGTGAGATCGCCGGTCTGAACGTTCGCCGTATCGTCAACGAGCCTACGGCAGCTGCCTTGGCTTATGGTCTTGACAAGAGTAACAAGGATATGAAGATCGTCGTCTTCGACTGCGGTGGTGGAACGCACGATGTCAGCGTCCTCGAACTGGGTGACGGTGTCTTCGAGGTAAAAGCTACCGACGGCGATACCCACCTCGGCGGTGATGACTTCGATCATCGTATCATCGACTGGCTCGTTCAGGAGTTTAAGAACGAGAACGGCGGTGCCGATCTGAGCAAGGATCCGATGGCTATGCAGCGTCTGAAAGAGGCGGCTGAGAAGGCTAAGATCGAGCTGTCGAACACTACCTCTACCGAGATCAACCTGCCGTATATCATGCCCGTGAACGGTGTGCCGGCACACTTGGTAAAGACCCTGACGCGTGCCAAGTTTGAGCAACTCATCGACGACCTCATCCAGCGCACGATCGCTCCCTGCCGTACGGCGCTGCAGAGCGCAGGTCTCTCGACCTCCGATATCGACGAGGTCATCCTCGTGGGCGGTTCCACCCGTATCCCCGCTATCCAACAGGCGGTAGAGAAATTCTTCGGCAAGGTGCCCAACAAGAGCGTCAACCCCGACGAAGTAGTAGCCGTAGGTGCTGCCATCCAGGGCGGTGTGCTGACCGGCGAAGTAAAGGACGTTTTGCTGCTCGACGTGACTCCGCTGAGCCTTGGTATCGAAACAATGGGAGGTGTGATGACCAAGATGATCGAGGCCAACACCACGATCCCGACCAAGAAGCAGGAAGTCTTCACCACCGCAGTGGACAACCAACCCTCTGTAGAGATCAAAGTCCTGCAAGGTGAGCGTCCGATGGCTGCGCAGAACAAGCAGATCGGTATCTTCCACCTCGATGGCATCATGCCGGCACGTCGTGGCGAACCGCAGATCGAAGTGACCTTTGATATCGACGCCAACGGTATCCTCAACGTCACCGCCAAGGACAAAGCTACCGGTAAGGAGCAGAAGATCCGTATCGAGGCTTCCAGCGGCCTTTCTGACGAGGAGATCAAGCGCATGAAGGCTGAGGCTGAGGCCAACGCCGAGGCTGATAAGAAGGCCAAAGAGACGGCTGACAAACTCAACAAAGCCGACGCTACTATCTTCCAGACGGAGAAGCAACTCGCCGAACTGGGCGATAAGATCCCCGCTGACAAGAAAGCGCCGATCGAGGCTGCGCTCAAGAACCTCAAGGAGGCGTACGAGAAGAAGGACGCTGATCTGTGCGAGAAGTACAACAACGAGTTGATGACTGCCTTCCAGGCTGCCAGCCAGGAGATGTACAACGCCGCCAACGCCCAAGGTGGAGCCAACGCCGGTCAGGGCGGTCCGAACGGCCCCTTCGGTCAGAACGGTCCTTTCGGCGGCGCCAACGGTCCTTTCGGAGGCGGTAATGGCAATCCTTCTTCGGACAATAAGTCCGGCTCGGCCGAAGACGTCGACTTCGAGGAAGTGAAGTAAGCGAATGCTTACCAATTACAACAGGGACGGATTCCGCCCCTGTTTTTTTATGCCTTATTTATATACGCGCGCGTGAGACAAGGACGACGGTATTTTGCAATGTAGAGATTACAATTTTAGAATTGTGATACATTTTTTACCAAATTATTTGGTCATATCAAAAAAAAGTAGTACCTTTGCACTCGATTTCGAAAGAGATCATCCCGCACGGGACAAAAATTGATAATTAACCGGGCGCCACACCGCCCAAATTATTAACATAAGACAGAAAACGGTATCGTGGCAACACACGACGACACTCTACAGCTTATGCACAACGCAAGATACATACGTACCTTAATTTGATACACTTTCCTATCCACATAGGATGGTGTATCTTCTTTTTCGGTCTGCTTGGCATTAGCCCGGTTGCGTATGTTGTTTGTGTTAATCGTACCTCCCCGTCGGTACGGAAATGGACGATAAAAAACGACCTTTGACATGGTGGATTACCGCAATTTACTTTTGCAAAAGTGAATTTTGACAAGAAAATTACTTTTGGAAAGTAAAAATTTGCAGAAAAATTTGCTTTTTCAAAATAAAAGTTGTAATTTTGCAGCGGATTTTGAAAAAAGGAAACGAATTATGCTACAAGAGATTCAATTTAGGCAACTGCAGAGTGATTACATTCGTCGAGTCAACGAGGTGAGTCTGACGCACAAGAGGTATCTGTACGATCGCATCAATTGGGATGCCCGTTTGATATGTATACGCGGTGCACGTGGTACGGGTAAGACGACTATGTTGCTGCAATACATCAAGGAGCACTATCCCGACTTGAGCAAAGCTTTGTATGTATCATTGGATAGTTTCAGTTTCCAACTGATAACGCTATACGATGTAGCCGAGTACGCTTATACGCACGGAATAGAGGCATTGTTTGTAGATGAAGTGCATTATATGTCTTCTTGGGGGCAGATGATCAAGAATGTCTTTGACTCGTTTGCCGGACTGAAGGTAGTGTATACCGGTTCGTCGGTGTTGCAATTGGATGAAGCTCAGGCGGATTTGTCCAGGCGGCAGACGATATATGATTTGCAGGGATTCTCATTTAGGGAGTATTTGCTTTTCAACGGGATATACAGTCATGAGGCTGTCTCTATGGAGGATGTACTGCTCCATCACACGGCTTTGGCCGGTGAGATAGCATCGTCTATCAAGCCTTTGATGCATTTTAACGACTATCTAAAACGAGGCTACTATCCTTTTGTATTAGAAGCAGGGCAAGATTATCTGAGCCGGTTGGAGCACCTGATGTCGCTGATTATCTATTACGATATACCTCGTGTAGATGACATCAGCCTGCCTACGCTTCAGAAGGCGCAGAAGCTATTGATGATCTTGGCAACTCAAGTGCCGTTAGAGCCGAATATCAGCATCTTATGCCGTGAGATCGAAGCAACGCGTGATATCGTCATTAAGTTGCTCCATTTGATGGAGAAGGCCGGTCTGCTGATGCTTGTCAATAAGGAGAGTAACAGTTATAAGACACTATCTCGTCCGGACAAGATCTATCTCAATAACGGCAATCAGATGTATGCGTTGACCAAAACGGTGAACGAAGGCACTCTGCGCGAGACATTCTTTGTGAACCAATTGCGTCAGGCTCATCAGGTGGTGCTGCCTGTTAAGGGTGATTACCTGATAGACGGCCGATATACCTTTGAGGTTGGCGGAGCAGGAAAGACATTTGACCAGATTAAGGGAATCGCCGACAGTTATCTGGCATTGGATGAGATTGAATACGGTGTCGGGAACACGATTCCGTTGTATCTGTTCGGATTTATGTACTGATAAACGGTGCTAACACCACGTATAGTAAAAGCGGTAATCCTCATAGGCGGGTTACCGCTTTTGTAGATAGTAGTACCTCCCCGTCGGTACGGAAAAGGACGGGAAATGGACAAATTGATATTGGAACATGTCGCTATGACGCTGTTGACGCTATTAATAAAGTGACGGTTTGACGGTTTGACGGAAGGGTTAAAGCGAGCTAAGTCGCTGATATTCAATAAGTTAGACCGATATTGCCAAACCGTCAAACCGTCAAACCGTCAAAGACGAACTGCGACATAGCGACAAAGCGACACGGTCAAAAGTGGATTTGCGGGTTACACTCGCGAGTGAGCCGAGCCGTTTCCGAGAGAATACCGAGTCATTCTCGAGTCATTCTCGAGTCATTTACGAGCCTTTTTCGAGACAATCTCGAATCATTCTCGTACCTATAATATACTATGTATATTATCCTGTGAAGTTGCCCGTCACGGACCAAGTAGGGACCAAGCAACTACCGTTATCCCGTTATCCCGGGATACCGAAAAGAGAAAAAAGTGCAAAAAAATATAGTGGAAACAGTAAACGGACATAGAACCCCGGAAGGATGGAGACGTGAGTTAGACACAGAGCGTCATCATCGCAGGAGGAATTGGGACTATTGCGGACGTGGAATTTACCACGTAACAATGGTTGTTGCAGAGCATTTTCCCTTGTTGGGCGAACTGACGGGCGCGACACTTGAGAAGGCTTCTATTCAGTTGAATCCCTACGGAAGGAAAGTGTGGGAGATATTGCAAGGGGTACCTCAGTTCTATGAGCCGAAGGGCTATGCGATCAAAATCATCGCTGCACAGATGATGCCGGATCATATCCATGTGGTGATACAAGTGCTCGAACCGATGCCGCGAGCGATTGGTAGTGTTATCCGCGGATTCAAGACGGCATGCACGAGGGAATATAAGGAGTGGATAGGTCGGGAGGAATGCGGGCTCAAAAATGAGCCCGAAGTGCACAGCAACGGTCCTCTTGTGCAATTTGCGCGCATTTTTGCGCGCACAGAGAGTATCTGGGAGAAAATACCCGCTCATTATCACGAGCGCGTTTTACATAAAGAGGCGAGCCTGCAGGCGATGATAGACTACGTCAAAGACAACCCGAGGAGGCGAGCCATTAAGAGAGCTAATCCCGACCTGTTTGAGATTCATCAGGCTACAAAGATTGGGGCGGATACTTATACAACGCTTGGGAATATGTTTTTGCTGAAGTTCCCGATGAGAGAAGTGCTCCAATGCTCCCGCAAGTTGACGCAAGAAGAGATTGATGTGAAACGCGAGGAATGTTTAGTGGAAGCGGATAATGGGACGGTGTATGTGAGCGCGGCTGTATCAGAGGGAGAAAAGCAGATCTGTAAGGCACTACGAGAGGCTGGATATCCGCTGATTATCCTATTGGAGAAGGGCTTTCCGACTCCGGATAGTCCGCACTATAAGTACTACAAACCAAGCGGAGTATATTTCGAGGCATGTGCCAAAGGGAAGCTACTGCTTATTGAACCCAATGAGGCGGCTTTTGAGCAGAAAGAGATAGAGGATAAGGTGATTGCAAAGGCAGGGGATATCCCGCATACGGCGTTGCGCTATCGCTTTCTGGCGCTGAATGCGTTGGCAGAAAGGATCGCTGGACTAAGTAGGAACCAAGCAACTACCATTATCCCGTTATCCCGGGATACCGAAAAAAGAAAAAAGAAACAAAAATAACATATAATACAGTAAATAATTGATAATAAAGATATGACAAAGGTTAAGGGATTAAATTTGTGTAATGCGACATGTGGGGTTGGGAGAAGAATGGCGAAGAAGGTTGCCCCCGAAAAAGTCTCGAGATTGGATCGAGAATTCCTCGAAAACGGCTCGAAAAAGTTGACGAAACTTTTTGCCGCTATTTTCTTCCTCTTTTTGATAGGTGTCGGGAATGTGTGGGGAACAGATGAAGTATATAAAGCACTTAAATTCCCAGATGACAATAGTTCATCAAATGGTCTAACTAGTAATCAATACACGTCAACATGGACGGCAATTATTGATGACGACAGTTGGTCGATATCCAATTTTAACAATAACAACTGGAATAATAGTTGGACATATATTAAGGCTGGTCCTAAACCCGGTAAAAAGGAATCTTCCCCAAAAACATCATCAGGAACCATTACTACATCATCTGCCATTGATAAAGCGATAACAAAAGTTGTAGTAACAGGAAGTGGACCTATCTCGAATACTTCCATTACAGGTACAAAACTCATTATCGCGTCTAATAGTACGTTTACTAGCGATAAGGTTGAGATTTCTGGACCGACATCATTTACAGATGGAAAAATGACATTTACCGTTTCATCTCCCACTGCTGCGAGATATTATCAACTAGAATTTAATCTTTCCAATAGTTCCTCTAACAATGGAGCAATCACAATTTCTCAAGTAGATTATTACATTGCAGGTTGCACCGATTTGGGTTATATAAACGGGTCGGTTTCTTGGAGCGGGGGAACGAGTGCGACGTTGACTTGGGATAAGTTGAGTAATGTAGCTGCATCGACGCCTTATACGATAACATGTAAGCAAACAGGCGGTTCAAGCGCAGGAAGTGTAGGCAGTGTGGATTTAACCGGATCTAAAGCAACTTGTACTATTACCGGTTTGACCGCAGGTAATTCGTACGATTTTAAGATTGCTGTTTCCGCAGCAATCGGTTATTGCGACAAAGACTCTACGATAACTTCCCGCGCTCCGAAGATAACGGCAACTACAGATGCCAATTTGGTGGATGCAACTTATGCAGAAGGATCGGGTCCGAGTACCAATGCCAGCTATTTCACTTTCAGCGGTGTTGGTTTAACGGGAGATGTTACTGTTACTGCCCCAACTAATTTTCTGGTGAGCAAAACCAGTTCATCGTCAGGCTTTGATGGTAGTGTTACCGTATCTCCATCAACAGGTTCTATTACAGACCAAAAGATTTGGATATGTTTGGCTTCCGGTTTGACGAACGCCAGTTCGCCTTATGGCGGAAATGTAGCCCTTAGCGGAGGTAGTGCGGCATCTGTCAACGTAGCCGTAACGGGTTCGGTTAGTCCTGCATGTACTAAACCGACGGTAGCCACACCGACGCTATCAAGTATTGCAAGCGGAACGATAACGCCAAGTTGTGCGTCCGTAACAGTGGCCGACAACTGCGATGTAACGGACTATGGATTTGTTTGGAAAGCAAGTAGCGACCCGACAATAGACGATAATAAAACCTCGTTAGGCGACGAGACTCCTGCCAGCGCATTTAGTTCCGATTTGAGTATCTCCTTCACGACAGGTAACACGTATAAGATAAAGGCATATGCCATCAACTCAGCCGGAACAACGCTCAGTTCTACATTGACGGTAACGCCGCAAAAAGTGACGTTTAACAGTAACGGCGGTAGTGAAGTGGATGACAAATATGTGAACAAGGACGCAAAAGTTACTGCCCCGAGCGATCCGACAAAGTCAGGTTATGATTTTGATAGTTGGCGTACAACGAGTGGTCTGACCACAGAGATGAACTTTAATGGAGCAATTACAAAGGATACGACATTGTATGCAAAATGGAATCCGGCAAGTTATGACGTAACGTTGAAGGCAAATGGAGGTTCGAGTGCTGATCAAGTAGTTAGCGCCACATACACTCAGGCGATGCCTACGACGGTAAAGGCCGGAACGGACATTGTGGCTCCGACCTACAACGGTTATACATTTGCCGGTTATTATGACAATGCAGACTATACGCTTGGTACACAATATTATACCGATGCGTTAGCTTCCGCCCATAATTGGGACAAAGCCTCTACCGCGAATCTCTATGGTCGTTGGATTCCGAACGAGTATGTAGTGACATTGGACGCTAACGGCGGTGTAGATGGAGCGACGACGAGTGTAAACACTACCTTCGGTCAAGCGATGCCGACTATTGCAACTGCTAATCTGCCGACAAGAGAGGGCTATCGTTTTGATGGATTCTATACGTCTACTGATACAAAGTACTATAATGCAGATGGTACGAGTGCAAAGAACCAAGCGAGATATAGTGACAACCAAGTATTGTACGCGCATTGGAAGGCGTTGACGTACTTCTCTGTAAATGGTACTATTGATGGCACACTGACAAGAGATGATGGAGCGGCGATGCCGAGTGCGACCGTTCCGACGACTTGCGGCGACTGTTGGGCATTCTTAGGATGGAGCGAAGACTCTGAGGAATCCAGTGCTATTGACTATGCGTCAGGTGACACACATACCTTTGGTACTCCGACAACGCTGTATGCGGTGTTTGGGCAAGTGGAGTATAAGCTGATTACATCTACAAGCGGATTGGTAGCAAATGATAATTACGTGATAACATATTGGTACATAAGTGCAGATACAGAATATGAATATGCTCTTAGCAATACCGCTCATGGGACGTGGCTTTATGACGCGACGGCAACAAGTGTTATCGATCTGGCTCGAATCAACGCCGATGGAGATTTCTTATACAATGTCGGATCCAATAATATTTGGAAATTTACAGGTACATCTTCTTCCGGACAATTGTACAATGCAGCAGCTGATAAATATTTGAACTTATCCAGTACAAGTGCATGTATGTTAAATACGACCGACAATCTAACATTCACCGTTGTCGATGATATATACTGGAAAATCAATTCAACAAACAACCTGCGCTTTTACACGAATCCACTATTCGAAGCAGATGCTAGTAAATATAGTGGGGTTCTTATCTATCACCAGGTTAGTTCCACCGTCACCACTACTCCGAGTTGTGAGACGTATGATATAGTTTGGAAAGTAGGTAACGATGAAGCAAGTGGAACTCCGACGGATAACACGACCACTTGTACGGGTATTGAAGAATTACCTGACGATCCAGATGATAATGCATTAGATTGTGCGACTAAGTTTATGGGTTGGAGTGAGAGCATCTTAACAGGAGAAGGCAAGAGTGCACCGGCAGACTTGTTCACCACTGCTAGCGGTGCTCCGAAGATTAACGAGGATAAGACGTTCCACGCAGTGTTTGCAAGTGTTGATACTGAAAGCGAGACTCCGACGTATTTAACTTCTGAGTTCACAAGTTCCTCATGGGCAGATGAGAATAGCTTATGGACTTCAGGAGCTGCAGGAAATGGTTACTTGAATAGCGGAGTGCAAGTTACCGGAACGGGTACTGCCTATGCTACGACTAAAGCATCATACAACAAAGTGGATTCCGTTGAAGTTACTTATTGTACAAATGCAAAAGCAGGTGCAGGCGGCATTAAGATAGAAGTCGGAGGAACCAAGGTAGATAGTATTGGCGTAGCTTACTCTTCCGGAACAGGAACGGATTCTAAAACGATTAAATTCAAATCTGCATCGTTGCCATTAAGCGGTGCGGTAAAAATACATGCTAAAGGTTCAACAAGTAGCATTTATATCCAATCTGTTAAAATTTACTATAGAACCCCTGCGTACAAAGACTACGTGACTGTTTGTTGCGACAAGAGCATCACTATCGGTACGCCGAGTATAACGGGTGAAGGAATAGTGACGTTTACGTTGGGCGGAGAAGATCTGGATCCGGGCGATGATGTAGAGACTTGTACGAGTGTGAAGGATGTGGTAGCAACCGTAACTCCCGCCGCGGGATATAGTTGTACGGCAGTAAGTTTCAGCGGCGGTAGTGTTAGTGTTGATCCGACACCGGGCGCTGGAAATTATCCTGCCGCTCCTTCGACACAAGATTATACCCTGTCATTCGCGAAAGAGACCACTTCTGCAACCTTGTCCACTTCGGCTACGTTTACAGCGAAGGCATTGACTGCTTGGGTATGGAAGTATAAGAAAGGTAACGTAGGAGGTGCTGATCCTGCGTCGGTAATTCCTGATGTAGTGGAAGCATATATTGGAGAATACGTACGATTTGTTATTGACGGATATACTCCGAGTGATGTAATCGCAGCTAAGCAAGGATACGTATATGACCAAGATGCTAATCCTAAACAACCGGTTTATAACACCGATAGTCTTGCACATGTAGGACATTCGACAGACTATTACACCACTCGTGGAAAAGTTGCCGGAACAGCAACGATCAAGTTCAAAGCGGTAGGAGATGGCTCTATCACAAAGACCATGACCATTCTCACGAAGGCATTGCCGAGCGTGACGTTCGTGGATATCGTACATAATAAGACAGACTTCACGAACTGGGGCACGGATGGTGTTGTTTCTTCGACGGTAACAACTGGCGTTGTGACCCATACGAAGCCTACTCCGTCACATTCCGATGTGAGTGATCCGGGAAGCAACTATAACACATGTGAACGAAATCACATTCACTTGGTAGGATGGATACGAAGTGATTGGGCGGATGAGCATCCGGGCGCTACGCATTCGCAAATAACGAGTGTTGGTAATGATGATGCAGGCAACCCGTACTACTATGCCGCAGGAGCAGATGTCGATGTCGAGGCTCAGAACGGCAAGACATTCTATGCTGTATGGAGTAAAATTGAATAAAAAGGAACACAGATATGAAAAATGTTTTAACGATGAGAAAGGACAAAGTTATGAAACAGTATACTAAATATATTTGCGTGTTCCTGATGATGGTAGGAATAAGCACGAGTGTATGGGGAACGAGTTCATCGTTTGATGTATCAAGTATTACATTAAACAGCGTGGATTGGGGAACGAATACAACTTCCTTGGAGAAGTACGTTGGATACAATAATGGGAGCGTTGTTACTGCAAACAATAGTAGCGTGTGGTTTGAATTTACAATTGGTGATGAGTTTGATCAAGATTATTTGTATGCATTTATTGCTGATCACACTGATGGATTAGGTTTAACAATAGATGGAATAGATCCCATTAGCGGATACGTGTGTTACGTAAAAGACAAATCACAAGGAGGAGACTATGAGGTTGGTGATGGCGTCGCTATTACTCTTCACTATGTTATTACAGAACCAAGGACTTCTCATACGGCCACATTAAAATTCTGTCGTTATGATTATGATGATCCGAGCGCAGATGAGTACGGATGGGTAGCAGTTCTATCCGTCCCCGTGACAATAAACATGACCGGAGGATATGTCATCAGCACAGCAGTTGATCCTTCTGCCACAGGTTCAATGACAGCAAAGGTGAATGGTTCTGCAAGGACTCGTGTAATGAGCAATGAACGACTCGATTTAGTAGCGACACCTGCTGACGGATATCAATTCCTTGGTTGGACAACAGATGGAGATGAGGACACAGATTGGGAAATTGATAATGATATGTCGGCATCTACTTACGCATATATCCATGCGAATCAAACCATTACTGCCAATTTCGAAGTAGCATGCACCTCTCACACTATATCCTTAACAAACTCGGGAACGGGAACGAATGGTACATTCTCCGCTGATAAGTCATCAGCTTGCGAGGATGCAACTATAACGTTGACAGCAACGCCTTCGAGTGGATATGAGTTAGATGAATGGACGGTTAGTAAAGCAGGAGGCGGTACGTGTACGGTAGATGGTAGTAACCAGTTCTCTATGCCATCTGTGAACGTGACGGTTAATGCGACGTTTAAAGCAGCTACGTATAGTCTGTCCTTCAATGCAAATGGAGGAAGCGGTTCGATGGATGCCGTTGACCGAGTATATAACTCCACTGCGGCTATACCGGCAAACACATTTATCGCTCCGACCGGAAAAGTATTTGACGGATGGGCTACGAGTTTAGGTGGAGACAAGGTATATAATCCGGGAGCTAATTACACGATGGGAGCCGGAGATGCTACTTTATACGCACATTGGCGAAACGGTATTCTGTCCGACTATAAATTCAGTTGTGCCGATTGGTCTTTGACAGGACCGAGCGGAGATATTGTATTTATTACTTCGGCAGCAAGCAAAACTGTTCGATCGCAGGAAGCGTTCCATGTATCGGGTAGTGGTCTTCCGCATAGCACAGCATTGACATTTACGACATTCCCTGTAAATGCAAAGTTTGAGTTTACGAAAGCGGATGGAACTGTTCCGGCAACCGACACCTATGGTGTAGTAGATGCAGATGTGTATGTATTCTATACTCCAGATGCAGAAGACACAAACGACGGATTGGATGAGATCACAAGTTTGACAGTGAGCGTAACAGGCGAACCTCGTACGGCTACTATAGACACGAAGCGCATCATCGGTCGTCATCTGCCTGCTGACTTTGTGATAGCGGCAAAAAATACTACCACTAATAAATGGTATGCACTTCCGGCAAATATGTCAGGAACGGGTAACCCAGTACCGGTGGAGATTGCGGTAGATGATATTAATAACCCGACGATTGCTTATACTGCAGCAAGTAATGTTTATAACCTATACCTAAGTGCAGATAAAGAAAAAGTGCAGTTGGGTATGAAAAATAACGTGGATGGTAGTAGCAAGTCTTATGCTCTCTGGGCAAACAATGCAGCTTCAAGTACCGACATTGGCAAGAACACCGGTTTGGCTGAGAATACATTGGGAGATAACTACAAATGGACATTGACGCAAACGAATACCAGTATTACCAATCCACAAGATGCAAAATATACTATTTCAAATCTAAATAATGTCAATCCGTTGAAATCATGGTTTGCAGCCGGAGGCGGACCGAAGTGGGGACTCTATGCCTCCGGTGTCGCGGAGTTGCGTTTGATTCCGGCAAGCAGTGTAGTTCCGACGGAGGCATACTTCGTAGAATGGGGACAGCACGGCGGCGTGGTCGAAGTGGATGCCGAGGGTATTGACGCAACATCGGTAGTGGCTCATTTGGGCGAAGAATCGAGTTCGGCTATTACGCTTGTTCAGACGAAGGCAAGTGATGCAAAGAATAAGTCATCGAAATACAATTACACCGTGAACTTCGGCGGAAGCATTGACTTTGCTGCCGCTGCCAGCAACGGAGCGATGTTGACATTAGAGTGGAAGAATGGAGCGACAACGAAGGCGGTAAGTAACATCGTTGTGCCGAAGATCATTGCTACGAGTGCCACGATGTCATCGATTAACTCCGGCGATCTACCGTGGTCACAATGGGAGGTACACGTACTGCCCGGTGTAACGCTGACGGCAAATGCGGGTGACTTCGCAAGCAATGATGTGACGATCAAGCACTTGGAGATCTATCCGGGTGCAACGGTGGTAGTTACGAAAGGCGAAGCCGGTTCAGGTACGCTGACAGCCACCACCTTAGTGCTGCGCAACGGCTGGAGCCGGGCAGGGGTTAAGACGTATGATGTGGCACGGTTGTATGTAACGCCGTCCACGGCTACGCTGAAGGCAACGAACGTATATGCGGATTGGTACCTTGACTACGATCAGTATTATCCGGTAGCCGTGCCTTGGAATGCAACGGTAGCGAACTTTACGTACCGCTACTGCACCGTAGAGCCTTCTGTAGGACCCTCAGCGAACATCCGTCTGCGGTACTA